>NZ_JAPJPG010000036.1 GCF_030825785.1 Anaerococcus sp. | reverse complement strand
AAATAGTGCAAGATAGAAATAATTTTCTTTCTTACACTATTTATGGTACTAAAAAACCCCGCCTGAGCGAGGTCCTTGTAAGTTTATTTTAAAATTTCTTCTACTATTGGAATTGGCTCTACTTCTTTGTCTGTAAAGGTAAAGGTATCATAGAAATCTTTTTTCCACTCATCTGTTAATTCTTCGTCGTTGTAGACTGTACAAAGGAGGTCGCCCTTTTTGACATAGTCGCCCTTTTTGGCATTCATCTCGAGACCAACAGCGTAGTTTATAGGGTCAGTTTTCTTAGCTCTTCCTGCTCCAAGCTTCATCGCTTGGATACCGAGTCCCATTGAATGGATATTTTCAATGTAGCCTTCTTCTTCAGATAACATTTCTGTCTTGAATTTCGCTTGAGGAAGGAGGTCTGTGTTTCTGATTTGTTCAACATTTCCACCTTGGTATTCTACCATTTTTTCTAGCTTTTCGTAGGCTTTTCCAGATAAGATTGCTTCTTCTAGCATCTTTCTAGCTTCTTCTTTAGTCTCTGCCTTACCTGCTTGCATGAGCATAATCTCTCCAGCACACATACAAAGCTCTGTGAAGTCTTTTGGTCCATGTCCCCTTACAGTTTCTATAGCTTCTCTTACTTCGAGGGCATTACCTATAGCGTTTCCTAAAGGTTGGTTCATATCTGTAATCATGGCCATAGTATTTTTGCCTAGTTTCTTACCGATTGAAATCATAGCTTCGGCAAGTTTCTTAGCATCTTCTACTGTGTGCATGAAGGCACCTTCACCGTATTTTACATCGAGTAATATGGTATCTGATCCAGAAGCAAGTTTCTTAGACATAATTGATGAAGCAATTAGCGGAATCGAATCTACTGTTGCTGTTACATCCCTTAGGGCGTAGAGCTTCTTATCAGCTGGGACCAAGTCTCCTGTTTGACCAATTATGGCAAGGCCTATTTCGTTTACTTGCTTTTTGAATTCTTCTTCGGTAAGGGAGATGTTAAATCCTTCTATAGATTCTAGTTTATCAAGGGTTCCACCAGTATGTCCTAGGCCCCTACCACTCATCTTGGCAAGCTTAAGGCCACAAGCAGCAACCATTGCACCGAGTGCCATTGAGGTCTTATCTCCAACACCACCTGTTGAGTGCTTGTCAGATTTGATTCCTTCTATTTCTGATAGGTCAATAACATCTCCAGAGTGCATCATAGCTTCTGCAAGCTTGGCTGTCTCATGCTCTGTCATGCCGTTAAGCCTGATCGCCATGAGGAGGGCTGCTATTTGATAATCTTCGATTGAATCGTCAGTTACTCCATCTATAAAAAATTGGATTTCTTCATCTGTTAGTTCTTCTTTAAGTTTTTTCTTTTCAATTATATCAATAAATCTCATTTCTTCTCCTTTAGAATAATAACCAAATACCAACTATTAAAGCTGATAGTACGCTGACACAGAATCCCGCAATCATAGCCCTTAGGGCAAGCTTTGCAAGAACAGGTCTTTTTTCTGGACATAGGACTGATATACCAGATATACAAATTCCTATTGAGCTTACATTAGCAAATCCTGCAAGAGATACTGCAAGCATAAGACCTGTTCTCTCGCTCATAGTAGCAAGCATTGGACCAAGCTTGCCAAAGGCTACGAATTCGTTTAAGATTAATTTTGAACCTAAAAGCTCACCTGCTGTAAAGACTTCCTTACCTTCAAGTCCCATCAAGTAACCCATTGGTGCAAATACATAAGATAGGATAGTCTCCAAAGAAATATTAAATATGCCCAAAATCCCATTTATCAAAGCTACTATAGAAATTATAGCTATAAGGCTTGCTCCTATTGCCATAGCCATATTCATTCCATCGAGGGCTCCACTTGCCAAGGCATCTAGGACGTTTTCGTTGTTGCCCTTCCTGTCCATCTTCACTTCACCGAGCTCTTGGATTTCCTCTGTTTGTGGGCATACAATTTTGGATAGAAGGATTGAGCCAACTGGAACCATGGTAGATGCTATAAGCAAGGATTCCATAGGGATTCCCAAGGCAACATAGCCTGCAATAATTGATACTGACATTGATCCCATTCCTGAAACGAGGACTAGCATTACTTCACTTTCTGTCATGAAGTTTAAATATTTTGCTACAAGGATTGGTGAGTCAGTTTGACCTAAGAACATATTAGCAACTGCTACAAAGGACTCAACCTCTGATGTTTTAAATAATTTTCCTATGAGCCAACCTATCTTTGATACTACAAAACCCAAAATTCCGGTATAGAACAAGACTGCAACTAAAGATGATATAAATATAATATTGGTCAAGGTTTGAAAGGCAAATATATATCCTGATGCAGCTGCTGGATCTCCCAAAGATCCAAAAACAAATTGGATTCCCTCGCTACCATAGGATAAAACCTTTTCTACAGCCTTACTAACAGCTCCTATAGCCGCTCTTCCTTGAGGGAGTTTCACAAGAAGGCCTGCTATTATAAATTGAGCTAAAAGAGCTGTGAAAATCCCCTTAACTTTTACAGCCTTCCTGTTCATAGATATTAAAAACATAAATCCTATTACAATAACTATACCCAGAAGGTTCAAGATCAATTTCATAAAACACTCCTATTTTTTAACTTTTTCATAAAAACTTTCGCCTGGAATTGCTGAGTCGATTTCAAATATATCGGCAATAGTCTTTCCAATATCTGCAAAAGTATTTCTTGTCTTTAGGTCAACTCCAGATTTAATCTTATCTCCAAAAATTAACATTGGAACATATTCCCTGGAGTGGTCGGTGGATGGGGTTGATGGGTCACATCCATGATCTGCTGTGATAATTACAATGTCATCTTCCCTAAGTTTAGGAAGCATCTCTCCCAATTGCTTATCAAAATCAGCAAAGGCCTTGGCATAACCATCTACATCATTTCTATGACCATAAATCATGTCAAAATCAACTAAATTTACGAAACACAAGCCATTGAAATCCTTATCACACAAATCAAGGGTTATATTCATTCCATCGATGTTGTCTTCCATCTTGTAAGTTTCAAGGACTGACTGCCCTGCGAAGATATCATAAATCTTGCCAACTCCTATAGAGTCATAGCCATTTTTTACCAAATCATCCATAATGATTGGGCCTGTTGGAGTTAGGGCGTAGTCGTGTCTGTTTCTAGTTCTCTCAAAAGAACCAAGCTCGCCTACAAAAGGCCTTGCTATAACCCTACCTACTGCCAAATCTCCCTGAAGCATATCTCTTGCAATCTCACAACAGCGATATAATTCTTCAAGGCTAACTACATCTTCGTGGCCTGCTACCTGAAAGACTGAGTCTGCTGATGTATAGACTATAAGAGCTCCTGTTTCCAAGTGTTCCTTACCATAATCTTCAATAACCTCTGTTCCAGAATATGGCTTGTTGCAGATAATCTTTCTACCAACTCTTTTAGAATACTCTTCTAGAAAATCTTCTGGAAAACCATTTGGGAAGGTAGGGAAAGGTTTTTCTGAAATGATGCCTGCCATCTCCCAATGACCTGTAGTTGTGTCCTTGCCATTTGAAGCTTCGGCAAGTCTTGCAAAAGATCCTATAGGATTTAATACATCTTCCTTGCAATCAACACCTTCGATATTGAAAAATCCAAGTTTTGCTAAATTATCTGCCTTAAATTTATCGCTTTTAACAATAGCAGCAAGGGTATTGCTACCCTCATCGCCATATTTGTGAGCATCTGGCATTTCGCCTATGCCCACAGAGTCTAAAACTATTAAAAATACTCTCTTTTTATTTTTCATAAGATCCTCTAATAATCTGACTTATTTTCTTCGCCCTTAAGCATCTTTATAGCTGAGCTTGTTCCTATCCTGTCGCAACCTGCTTCTATAAAGGCTACTAGGTCTTCTTTTGTTTTAACTCCACCAGCTGCTTTTATTTTAACATTTTCTCCAATGTGGTCTTTAAATAGGATTACATCTTCCATCCTAGCCCCATCTGTACCAAAGCCTGTAGATGTCTTGATGTAATCAGCTCCTGCCTTGGTAACAGCTTCACACATAGCTATTTTTTCTTCCTCTGTAAGATAGCAAGTTTCGATAATCACCTTAAGGATTTTATCTCCTATAGCTTCCTTGATAGCTCTTATCTCCTTTTCTACCTTCTCGTAGTCTCCATTTTTAACATCTGAGATATTCAGATATTTATGGTACAATTAAGCTAAAGGTGGTTGGAGTATATGGCTAAAAAAGACGAAAGATTAAATAAAATAATAAGCATAGTCAAGAATAAAAACGGATCTTCCATCAAGGAATTGGCAAGCGACTTGTCAGTCTCTGAGATGACTATAAGAAGGGATATAAAGATTCTTGAGGATAATAACATTATAGAGGTCTACCATGGAGCTGTTGTTTATAACCCTTCCTTGGATAACCCGACTCTCTCCCAAACTGAGTCGGATTATGACCTAGACCAAAATTTGAAATTAAACAATAGGCAAAAAGATTTGATTGGAAGAAGGGCTTCTAGTTTAATTAACGATGGAGATATTGTAGTAATAGATACTGGAACTACTACTGATAAGCTTTCTAAGTATATTTCTAATGATATTTCTTCAACTTGTCTTGTTTTCTCATCAAATAACTTCCTGAATTTGATGTATAAGGATAATATCGACCTAATCCTTGCGGGAGGATTTTTCCACAGAAATACAGGGATGTTCGAATCACAAGCAAGCCTTAATGTTATAGAAAACACAAGAGCCAACAAGGTCTTCCTATCAGCAGCCGGAGTACATAAAAATTTGGGCATAACTTGTGCCAACTCCTACGAGCTAGCAACCAAAAAGTTAATTATAAAAAATTCTCTAGAGGTAATTTTGCTCGTAGACTCAAGCAAGTTCGATGCTGTAAAGGCTGTTCATTTTTGCGAGCTTGATGATATAGATATTGTTGTAACTGATAAAAATATAAGTAGAGATTGGCTTAGCTATTTAGAAGAGAAAAATATAAGAGTGATAATAGCTGATAAATAAAAGGCAGTGCTTAGGGTCTTTCTATAAACCTTAGGCACTGTCTTTTTTCTTTGTTTATTAAATTTTATAATCTTTCATGTTCTTGCCTGCAATCATAACTGTCGATAGGTTGTGAAGGAGTGAAGAACTTGTATTTGACAAAATTCCTAGAACTCCTAAGATTATAAGGCTTGAGTTAATGGATACAATCTGCTTGTAGTCAGTTTTTATCCTTTTATCCATAGCCTTTGATAGTTTTACAACATCAACTAGGCCTTCTAGGCTGTCGCTTCCTATGGATATGTCAGAGATTTCTTTGGCTATATCAGCTCCTTGGTGCATTGATATTCCTACATCTGAACTTGATAGGGCTACAGAATCATTTATTCCATCTCCTATCATAACTACAGTCCTTCCCTTATCTTTTTCTTCCATAACATATTTTTGTTTATCTTCTGGCAAAACTTGTGACTTGTAATAGTCAAGGCCTAGCTTTTCCGCTACACTCCTTGCTGCATTTTCTGCATCTCCAGTAAGCATAGCTATGTTATCAATGGATAGGTCCCTAAGATCTTTTACGATATCCGTAGCTTCTTCCCTTAGAGGATCTTCAATACAGATTACTGCTATAAGTCTATCGGCAAAGGCCAGATAGAGAAGTGAATAATCTTCTTTGAGCCTATCAATTATATCCCTAGTCTTATCGTCTATTTCGACTCCCTCATCGTCCAAGATAAAGTGTTCTGAGCCAATCATAGCTACCTTGTCTACTATAGTAGTCTTTATACCATGGGCTACTATATACTCAGGTTTAGAGTGCATCTCTTCGTGTTTTAAATCCCTTGCCCTAGCAGCTTCTACTACAGCACTTGCTATAGAGTGTGGGAAGTGCTCTTCAAGACAAGCTGCTATTCTTAGACATTCATTTTCCTCGATATCATCAAGGGCAATAACTTTAGCAACCCTTGGTTCAGACTTAGTTAGTGTACCAGTCTTGTCGAAGACAATGGTGTTGGCCTTAGATAAGTTTTCTAAGTATTTGCCACCCTTAACTAAAACTTTCTTTTCAGATGCTTGGCTAATCGCCTTCATTATAGCTATAGGAATGGTAAGTTTTAGGGCACATGAGAAATCTACCATCAAGAATGACTTGGCCTTTTCTAAGTTTCTTGTAAGAAGGTAGGTAAGTCCTGCTCCTACGAAAGAGTACTTAACTAGACTATCAGCCATATTCTCTGCATTTTTCTGAGCCAAAGACTTGTTCTTTTCGCTATCTGAAATAAGCTCAATAATATGGCTTAACCTAGATTCATCGTACTTTTTCTTAGTTTCAACGATGATTGCTCCCTCTTCGAGGGCAGTTCCTGCAAAGACTATAGATCCCTCTGATTTCTTGACAGGATTAGACTCTCCTGTAAAAGAAGATTCGTTGACCATGGCAACCCCCTTGATGACCTTGCCATCTACAGGAATTAAGTTACCCATCTCAACTTCTATTAAATCTCCTTCTTCAACTTCCTTGATATTTTTGATAATCTTTTCACCATTTTCGATAACAAACACATTATCAACATTTAATGCAAGAGAATTAGCTAAGTCTTCTTGGGACTTCTTCATGGTGTAATCTTCAAGTTTTTCACCAAGGCCCAATAGGAACATTATGTTTGCGGCATCTCCAAACTTCCTCGTTGCAAGAGAGATTGAAATTGCAGTCGCATCCAAGACTTCTACATTTACCTTTCTCTTAATCAAAGACTTAACTCCAGCTTTGATAAATGGATAGGCCCTAAAGAATAGACCTATGGTTCCTAAAGGCTGAGGTAGGATATATTTGAAAAATATCCTAGTATACATGGCATCTCTTAAAATATGGAAGATGTCATTTTCTGATTGAGCCTCAAAGTCTACTCTTTCTATAGAGGTTTCCTCAATAGTCTTTAGGTCTAGGTCAAGGATTGCCCTAGCTATTTGAGGAATAAATCTCTCCTCGTAATTTACCGTGATGGACTTTGTGAGGATCGACACCCTACAAGACTTGACTCCTTCGATTTCTTCTATGCGATATTTTAGCTTGTTTAGATTTTCCTCTTTTATATAATCTTCATAGGTGAAACGGCTTCTGCCTTCGATTCTATGAGCAATAGAGGCTCTCATTACTTATTTTCTTCCTCAGAAATTTCTTCTTCGCATCCACACTCGCATTCGCAAGCTACTTTTTCAATATCTTGTTCAGCTTCTTTTTTTGCTTCTTCAGCTTCTTCCTTAGCCTTTACTTCCTTGGCTTCTGCTAGGACATCTTCTGCTGAAACTCTGATAGACTCAATAGTTTTATCGATAGATTCCTTTACCTTTAGTCCTCCAACAACTGTGTTAACTGTTGCTTTTTTGGCAAGTTTTGAGTTGAGAACTTTTCCTCCAACTAAACCTACCAATAATCCTGCTCCAACGCTTAATGCTTTCTTTTCTAACATGAATTCCTCCTTAAATTTTTAGGCTTTAATATCTTAACGAAAGTTTTACCTTAGCTTTGACCTAAAGCCTTTACTATGATTCAATTATACTCTCATTATTTAATTTTGAATAGAGGGTTTTCTAATTTTAAAACAATTCTTACTTTCCATCGATTACAGTATCAGAAAATCCAATCATTATATTTAGGTCAGAATTTTCCATTTGTAGGATCCCGTATTCTACTAGGCTTACTTCTGGATTATCTTTATATCTTTTGTCAGGACCTCCGTCTTTGTTGGAGTGTTTGTAGGTTTTTTCTAAGACTCTTGCATCTTTTGCGACCTTTCCTTCCTCCTTGAAGTCTTCTGCCCTAAGATCTACACTTAGGTCCTTGTAGTCAATTGCCTTAAGGTCCTTGTTTTTCGCAAGTAAAAGAGCATCTGGTAAGAAGCTTAGGCTTATGTCTCCTGCCTTAAGACTTATTACCTCTACATTTGTATCTATTCCATTAGGAAGTCCCTTCACTACTCTTAGAGGGCTTCTGTCTAGAATTATATCATCTTCAAGCTCATTTATTAGAAAGACCTCATCGCTTTCGAGTATCCCTGCCAAAAGCTTGTTGGTAAGGTCGTATTCTTCCTTGGATCCTTCTTCGAAGTCATATTCTAAGCTTACAGGTTCTGCTTCCTTCTTATAAAAATAAAGTAATGCACCTATTAATGTAAGCCCTATAAGGAAGGGATTTATAAAAAATAAAAATATTCCTGCAATAGAAAGAATAAGTCCAAGAAGCTTATAGGGTCTTTCAGCCTTTCTGCCTTCTAGGACATCTTCTAGGGCGGTCGACTGGATATTCTTAAAGGCTATTGGCGACTTTTTATTTACTATTTTTCCTTCTTCATTTTTATTTTCTTTTCTATGATTTTTCCCTAAGTCATTTAGGGGATTTTTGAATTCTTTCTGATAAGATAGGCCCGTTCCAGGGATGTAGGCTGTTCCTCTGATGTTTCCCTTGGCAGTTTTTGTTAGTCTAAATCCCTTGCCACCCCAGGAAAATCCTGGACCGGTCTTACTCATATTTATCCTAAAACCCTTGCCTAAATTAATACTTTTTCTAAATCTTATTCCCATAACTTCCTCCTTTGATAATTATATCAAATCAGTGAAATTTTTCCCATAATAAAACTGCCAGCTTAGCCGGCAGTCTTAGTTAGTCTTTTTTACTTAAGTGTAGCATACATTATAGCTTTAATTGTATGCATTCTGTTTTCAGCTTCATCAAATACCTTAGATTTGTGTGATAGGAAGACTTCTTCTGTAACTTCCATACCGTTTAGGTCGTATTTGTCGCCGAATTTGTCATAGATATCTTTACCAACTGTTGTATTTAGATCGTGGAAAGATGGTAGGCAGTGCATGAAGATTGTTTCTTCTTTAGCATTGTCCATTACCTTTTGGTTAACTTGGAATGGGTGAAGTTGTTCGATTCTACTAGCCCAAACTTCTTCTGGCTCTCCCATTGATACCCAAATATCTGTGTAGATTACATCAGCATCCTTTGTGCTTGCCATTACATCTTCGCTAAATTCAACCTTGCTTACATGCTCTTTGGCAAATTCTCTAGCTAGGTCTTGGACGTCTTCTTCTGGCCATAGATCTTTTGGTCCACAACCGATGAAGTTGATACCAAGTTTGGCACATGTTACTGCTAGGGAGTTACCCATATTGTTTCTGCAATCTCCCATGTAGACAAAGTTTAGACCACGAAGGCGTCCAAAGTTTTCTTTGATTGTAAGCATATCTGCTATCATTTGAGTTGGGTGCCATTTATCTGTTAGACCGTTCCATACTGGAACTCCTGCATTATCAGCTAACTCTTCTACTAAATCTTGTCTAAATCCTCTATATTCAATACCATCGTAGAATCTACCTAAAACTTTTGCAGTATCAGCTATTGATTCTTTCTTACCCATTTGGCTTGAACCTGGATCGAGATATGTTACTCCCATGCCTAGATCCATCCCTGCTACTTCAAATGAGCATCTTGTCCTTGTAGATGTCTTTTCGAATAGTAGGACTATGTTTTTACCTTGGAGGTAATTGTGTGGTGTTCCTGTTAGTTTCAAATTTTTGAATTGTTCTGACAATTTGATTAAGTATAATACTTCATCCTCTGTAAAATCTTTAATAGCTAATAAATTGCGTCCTCTTAAGTTAACTCCCATTTTAAACTCCTTATTTTTTTATTTTACATAATGTCAAAGGAAAATTCCTCATCCTCTAACATAATTGTAAGCACATTTGTACCATCTAAGTCATCTTGTAAGATTTTTCTTGAAACCATGGTTACTATCTTATCATCAACCACTCTTCTAATCTCTCTAGCCCCAAATTCTTCATAATCTGATAGGTCTACTATTTTCTCGATAACTTCATTTGTGTAGGCAAAGTTTACCCCAATTTCCCTGAAATCTTTTTTTACTTCTTCAAGATAAATCTTTGTAATTTCCATAAGATTCTTATAAGATAAGTCATTAAACTTAACTATTGCATCAAGCCTATTTATAAATTCCGGCTTGAAATACTTGTAAAGTTCATGCTTATATAGATTACTATCATCTTTCTTAGCCAATATATTAGATGTTAGGATTATAATAGTATTGGTAAAGTCTATGGTTATGCCTCTATTATCGGTTAGTCTTCCCTCATCGAGTATTTGAAGGAGAATATCAAAGATTTGTTTGTTAGCCTTTTCTATCTCATCAAATAGGATTACTGAATAAGGATTAATCCTTACTTTTTCAGTGAGCTGGCCACCTTCTTCATAACCGATAAAGCCTGGAGGAGCTCCAATAAACTTTGTTGTGGAATTTGAATCCATATACTCACTCATGTCAAATCTTATCAGGCTTTCCTCTCCGTCGTAGAGAGTATCTGCCAGAACCTTTGCCAAATAGGTCTTACCAAGTCCTGTATTTCCTGTAAAAAGAAATGTCCCTATTGGCTTGTGCCTATTTTTCATGCCAACTGCCGTTCTTATTATAGCATTTGATATCTTTTCTACTGCTTCTTCTTGGCCTATTACTTTTTCACTCAGAGCCTTGTCTATATTTAGGATTTTCCCCTTCCTATCTTGATTCAAATCCTCTACTGGTATATTAGTTATCCTAGATATCAATGTTTTGATATGATTTTCTTCAAGTTTTTCTATTTTGACAAATCTATATTTTTTGTTTAGGTAGGATTTTTCTTCTTTTATAAGCTCTGGTAGTTTTACCTTAGTAATTTTCGTATATTCTTCGAATTTATCTTCGTTTAATAATCTTTTTTTGGTAAATTCAAGCTCTCTTATATCGCTTCTTATCCTTCTTAGTTCTTTTAGATCTTCTGTTTCTTCTTGTTTTATTTCAAGATTCTTATCATAAAGCTTCTTTAGCTCATCTAACTTATTTTTATTCTTATCGTCATCTTCAAGCTGTAGGCTTTCTTCCAATTTTAAAATATCTTCTCTTACATTATCAAGACTATCCGGAGTATTTTCGAGCTTATTTTTAAGCATAGAGGCTGCTTCATCCATAAGGTCTATAGCCTTATCAGGTAGCTTTCTGTCAGTTATATACCTATCCGATAGGTCTACACAAGCTTTTATGGCCTCATCTGTTATTATCAGATTGTGGAAGTTCTCGTAGTTAGTCTTTATTCCACGAAGAATATCATAAGATTCTTCGATACTTGGCTCTTTTATCAAAATCTTCTGGAAACGACGTTCTAATGCTCCGTCTTTTTCTATATGAGATCTGTATTCAGCAACAGTCGTCGCTCCTATTATAGTTATTTCTCCTCTGGATAGTTTTGGTTTTATGATATTTGAAATATCGATTCCACCAGACGAAGATCCAGCTCCAACTATAGTGTGGATCTCATCTATAAATAAAATAATCTTTCCTTCAAAGGAGCTTACCATATCCATCAAGTCTTTGACTCTTGATTCAAACTCACCTCTTAGGCCTGTGCCAGCCAGTACGCTTGATATATTTAGCGAAAATATTATCTTATCTTTTAGAAAATCGACCACATCTCCTTGGGCAATCCTTAAAGCTAGCCCCTCTACAACCGCAGACTTTCCAACTCCAGGCTCGCCTATTAGGATAGGGTTGTTTTTTATCCTTCTGGTTAGGATTTCAGATAATCTATCTACTTCATCATCCATCCCTATAACCGGATCAATTTTACCTTCTTTAGCTCTTTTAGTAAGATCAATCCCGTATTTATCAATGAGATCTCCTATTTTTTCGCTAAATCGCTCGCTGGTTTCTACTTCCTTCTCTTTATTTACAAGATATTGTTCACACTTTTCATGACTTAGGCCAACTTTTTCTAAGATATGTTTGCTAGTAGTCTTTTCTAAATCAAAGAATGCTAGAAAAAGATGACTTGTAGTTATTTTCTCAGCGTATCTTTTCTTGGCATTTTCCTTGGCAAGTAGCAAGGCACGTTGGTAATCTCTTGAAAAATAGAGCTTGCTAAGTCCATCATTTGACCTTAATTTTCCTATAGCTTTTGTTATTTCATCAGTTAAGTTATCTTTATCTACAGAAAATTCCTCAAGCATTGTATCTAGGACATGGTTTTCTTGATCCGTTACAGACTTTAGTAGATGAAGGTCTGTTACTTCTTGATTTTTATTGAGGAGGGCGAGGTTTCTGGCTTCCTTAATCGCCATTGATGCCTTTAGTGAATATATATCTTTCATTGACCCTCCTTATGTTTTTACTTAACTATTTTTGTTCCTACTTTTCCTTCTAATCCATCCAAAGCCTTGTCTAGTGAAGTTATTATCGCTTCACCTTCTGGATTTTCCTCTAAGAATTTAAGACAAGCTTCTATTTTTGGTAACATAGAGCCCTTAGCGAATTGACCTTCTTCTATATATTTCTTGGCTTCATCTACGCTAATTTCTCTAAGTTCCTCTTGATTTTTCTTGCCGAAATTGATATATACACTTTCAACTGCAGTTAGGATTAAAAGTTTATCTGCATTTATATCTGCTGATATTTTACTTGCAACAAAATCTTTATCAATTACAGCATCTACTCCAATGATAGTACCATCTTCATCAAAGACTGGAATTCCACCACCGCCACCTGTAACTACAGCTGTATTATTTTCTAGTAAAGTTTTTAGGGTTTCTATTTCCTTTAGCCTAACTGGCTTTGGACTTGCAACTACTCTTCTATAGCCTCTGCCTGCATCTTCTTTGAAAGTATAACCGTCTTCTTTCTCGATTCTTTCTGCTTCTTCTTTGCTATAGAATGTTCCTATTGGCTTAGTAGGATCTTTAAAGGCAGAATCGTTTTTATCAACTTCTACTTGGCTTACTATTGTAACAACCTTCTTGTCGATTTTTCTTTTCTCAACTTCGTTTTCAATTGCTTGTTGAAGGTGATAGCCTATATAGCCTTGGCTTAAGGCAACACATTCTACCAAAGGAAATTCTGGTATGCTTTCATCTATTTCACTTGCCTTAGATAATCCTAGGTTTATTACACCAACTTGTGGTCCATTTCCATGAACTATGGCTACATTTTCATAATTTTCTATAATATCTGCCAAGGCCTTAGAAGATCCCTTCACTGCCTCTAATTGTTCTTTTGGGCTATTACCTAGGGCGTTTCCACCCAATGCTACTACTATTGTCTTCATCTATCGTCCTTTCTCAAAATGATGGTTTGTATAAATACGTTCTATTTCTTATTTTTTTGATCTAGTTTATAATAATTATACCCGTCAAAAAATTCCTTCTTAATATCTTTTATCTCTCCGCTCATAGCGATTAATCCAATCATATTAGGAATTACTACAAGACCTAAAGTAAAGTCTAGGAATACTCCAGCCTTTTCAAAAGATACAAATATTCCAAGAAGAATCATAAGCGATGCTACAACTCTCATTATCTTACCAACTTTGGTACCAAATAGATATTCAGCTTGTTTTTCGCAGTAGAATACTATTACTATGATTGTTGATAGTACAAAGAGGAATAAGCTTATGGATATTACTATTGATCCTGCTTGACCAAATATTGTATTGAATGCTCTTTCAACTGCTACAGGTGCTAATTTATCGCTTTCTGCTTGACTTAAACCTGGTTGCCATACTCCTGATAAAAGAACTGTGAGTGCTGATATTGTACAAACCACAATTGTATCTGCAAATACTTCAAACACTCCCCACATACCTTGTCTAGCTGGATGATCTGTGGTTGCCGCTGCATGACCATATCCTGCAGAACCCATACCAGCTTCATTAGAATAAACACCACGAGCAACACCCATTGAGATTACTTTAGATAAAGTTGCCCCACCAACTCCACCAGCAACTGCTTTTGGATTGAAGGCACCTTTTATAATATATCCAAGAACTCTTGGCACGTCACCTATGTGCATAATGATTATGATTATACCAAAAAGTATATATATAGCTGCCATTATTGGAACTAGTTTTTCTGTAACTCTACCAATTTGCTTTACTCCACCAAAGACTACAATTGAAACAATTATAAAAATAACTATAATAGCAATTATTTTGATAATGTTCTCGTTTAGACTAGTTGCAGCAAACACATTTTCAACAGGACCTGCTGCTGATAGAGTTTGAAGAGTAATTGATGGAAGGATCTCAATCATAAAGAAGAAGGCTGCCAAAGCTCCCATAGCCTTACCAAGACCACCCTTTAGTCCGTTCTTTAACATATAAGAACATCCACCAACGAAGTCTCCGTCTTCATTTTTCTCCCTATATTTGATAGATAGGGCAACTTCTGCAAACTTTGTTCCTTGACCAATAATTGCAGCCATCCACATCCAGAATACAGCTCCAGGACCTGCTGCAAATATTATGGTTGGAGCAACAACTATATTTGCTGCTCCAATAGATGAAGCAAGAGCTGTTGTCATGGCTTGGAAGGCAGAAACTGTACCAGATCCTTCTTCATTTTTAGAAAACATCTTTCCAAAAGTTTGTCTCATGATATATGGGAAATATTTTAATTGAATAAATCCAGTTTTAATATTGATAATTAGCCCACCACCCATAACTAGGGCAAGCAGTGGCCATCCCCATAGCCATTCCGTAAACGATTTTATAATTTCTAGCATAATTTACTCCTTGTTGAAAATCACAACAAACCACCATCTTTTTTTAATTTTATTATCTAAAGTAGATGTAAACTTCAAATAATATAGTCAATCTCGGAATTATTTCTCTCCTAGTTTAGACAAGTTAGCCTTAATGTATCATGAAAGATAACTCGTCTTATAAACCTATCTATAACACTTACTCATAATAGAGGTTTAATACTGTGACCTTGTAATCATTATACAAAAGAAATCGTTTTTATATAAGACAAATACATATTTTATTTTTGTAAATAGAAATATATTTTGATTTTAAGTCTTTGTGATATAATTGTTATAGATCCTAGAAGCTAAATAGAAAAAGAGGAGATGATTCATATAACTAAAAAAACAAATATCCAAGATGAGTCCACTTATTTTGGAACAAATAAAAATAAACTTCCCCTAATAGACTTAGCTAGCGAGGTATTCACTGAAAAGACGGAACCACTCCTTCATACAAATGCAAGGTTTTGGATTGTAAAAAAAGGATCTGCCATTGTAAATATCCAAGGAGAAGATATAGAACTAGAAAAAGGATCTATGGTAGGAATCCTTCCTTGGTACTACACTCAGATAAAGGAAGTATCAGAAGATATTCTTATGGATGTAGTTGTTTATGATTTGGACTTTGTAAATATCCTCTTTAAAAGAACTAATGATTTATTTATGAAGGACTACTCCCTAAGCAAATTAGTTTCTGACAATGTTTATGTCACACTACCTAGCAAAGAAGAAGATGAAGTTTATGCTATAATAGATAAACTCAAAAATGAAATTACCAAATACAAACAAGGTGACAAGTTTTCTAACCATATGATTTTTGTAAAGCTTATGGAAATTGTAGTGATATTTGAGAAAAATATTGATTCTTCTAGTAAAAAAAAACTAAAAAATAAACATGATATCCAAATTTTTCACTATATTTACTCTCATTTAAATGAAAATATTAATCTAAAAAATATATCTGAGAATTTCTATCTCAGTCAATCTCAGATCAGCAAATATATAAAGGAAACTACAGGTCTAAGCTTTAGCTCGCTTGCATCTATGATGAAGCTCATTAAACTAATGGGCTATCTAAACTTTTCGCAAATGAACCTAGAAGAACTTTCTGTTATATTAGGATTCAAAGATCCATCACATCTTTCCAAGTTTTTTAAGGCAAAGCTTGGTATAAATACTAGTGAATTTAAAAACAAAACTAATAGTCACGTCAAAAAAGTATTAAATTTAGATAAAATGGAGGAGATAACTTCATATCTATACAAGTACTATTACATGGATTTAAAACTTGAGGATTTATCCATAAAATTTAAACTAAATCCTACAGAGATAAACAATTC
>NZ_JAPJPG010000004.1 GCF_030825785.1 Anaerococcus sp. | reverse complement strand
AATAAAAAAAGATAAGGACCTTGTTAAAGGAATTTCCTATATAAGCCATGATATTAAGACACCTCTAACGGTAATAAATACTAATGTTTCTTTGATTAAAAAATCAAATGAGAAGATTTCTGATAAAAATCTCATTAGAATGGACAGAATTTTTGAAAAAAGTGAAAAAATATCTACATATATAGATAAAATTATGAAAATTGCAAAAAGTCAATTAGAAGAAAATAAGATAAAAAAAATAAAGCTAGGCGATATAGTAAAATCACTAGAGAAAAACATTATTATTTATTCTGATATGTTAGAAGAAGAAATAGAAATTGCAAAACAAATTGAGAACAATAAAAAAGTTATATACGCAAATACTTCAAACATAAATGAGTGTCTAATTCACCTTCTAAATAACGCTTACGAACATAGGAAAGATAAGATAAAAGTAGAAATTAAAGCAAAAGATAGGTTAGAAATTTCTGTTATAGATGATGGAAGTGGTTTTGATGAAGATATTATTGGTGAAAGTACAGATCTATTTGTGACAAGCAATGTAGCACGAACCTCAGGCAAAGGATATGGCATAGGTTTATATTATGTAAAGACTTACCTTGAAAAAATCTCAGGAAATTTAGAACTGGTAAACAAAAACCAAGGTGCAATAGTAAGAATGATTATACCAATGGAGGATTCAAATGATTAATGTATTCTATATCTTAACTGTTATATTTATAATTCATGGAATTTTTAATATATCTTCTAGTAAGATGAATTTTTACAATTGGTATGAAGCTTTTATACTAATAATCTTAGATAAATTTATTATAGCAGAAATTCCATCTTATAGCAGACTATTAATACTGCTGTATTTTCTATTTCTAACTATATTATCAAATAGAAAACTTAATTTACTAAAAATTGACTATGATTTGCTAAAATAAGAAAAACTAAGGAGGACATTATGAAAAAACAGAGCTTAACAGAAATATTACTTTATCTAATAACAGGACTGATTCCTCTTATAGGATATTATTTTTTGATGAGTGAATATTTTAAAGTCAGTCCTTTTGAAGGGTATTACTTGATATTAACAATTTATTTGATTATTTGCTACTTACTATATCCATTATCTGGTAGAAAATTAAGCGAAGACATAGTTAATAAAGCATCAGATAGATTGCTTATGCCTCAAAGTAAGATGCTTATAGCATTTATTTTTGCGCCATTTATAGTATTTTTTAAAAGAAAGAAATAACGTTAATTTTATTATTATTATTTCGGAGTATACATAGATTTACTAAATGGTAATATAGGATAAACAAAAAATATATTTAAAGTTGTAATATGGTAAATGGGGCTGTTGCAGAATGAATAAATCGTACCATTATCGTTAGAAGAACCTCCACGGAAAGTCTCACTAAGCCGACGGGCTAATCGTCTCCATCAGCCGGCGGGCGCCAATTGGCCTACCGGCCAGGAGAGGTAAAATTTCCTAAGAGAACCTTCTAACGATGGTACGATGATTATTCATAATTTTGCAACAGCCCCATTTTTATATGTCTATTTAAGTTAGTTGAGTAAACGAAAGAGAGTAAAACAAAAAGGTGATGGTGTAGAATAGTTAAATCTATTCTGCTCATCACCTGTAATTTTATTTATTATTTTCTTCTAACAACTTTTGAAATCTCACCTAGGACGAGTGGGATTAGGGAAAGTATTAGAACTGGTATCCATTCCCAACCTAGAGATACTACTTCAAAAAGCTCTCTTAGGACTGGTACATATATTACAACTAGTAGTAGGGCAAATGATAGGATGGTTGCCTTGATTAGTTGTGGATTTGAGGCAAATCCTAACTCCTTTAAGGTGAACTTCTCTGATCTTACTGAGAAGGCTCTTAGAAGCTCACTTGTTATAAGTGTTGCAAATACCATTGTGTGTGCTCCCTCAATTGAGTTAGGGAAAATCCACTTAAGTCCAACTAGATAAGCTGCAAGAACAGCTATTGTTATAAATATTGATTGAGAGATAAGATTTGTCTTTGTCTTTCCAGATACTATTGACTCACTTGGATCTCTTGGATCTTCTTCCATGATGCCTGGCTCTGCTGGCTCTACTCCTAGGGCTAGGGCTGGGAAGGCATCTGTTACAAGGTTAAGCCACAATAGTTGGATTGGTGTAAGTGGGCTTGGAAGGCCAAAAAGTATAGACAAGAATACTATAAGGACTTCTGCTATGTTACAAGATAGGAGGAAGGAGACGAACTTCTTGATATTTGCAAAGATTACTCTTCCTTCTTCAACAGCGTTTACGATTGTTGCGAAGTTATCATCTACAAGAATCATATCTGCAGTATCCTTGGCAACGTCTGTTCCTGTAATACCCATTGATATACCGATGTCGGCGTTTTTGATAGCTGGAGCATCGTTTACTCCATCACCTGTCATGGCTACTATTTCTCCATTTTGGCCGAGGGCTTTTACAAGTTGAACCTTGTTTTCTGGAGAAACTCTAGCAAATATTCTTTTTGTCTTTACTATTTCTCTAATTTCTGCTTCTGTCTTGTTGTTAAGTTCGCTTCCTTGCATAGCTTGGTCACGGCTTGTAGCAATGCCTAGGTCCTTGGCTATGGCGAGAGCTGTTTCGAAATAGTCACCTGTAATCATTATTACATCTATTCCTGAAGCGTGGCACTCTTTAACAGCAGCCTTAGCTTCTGGTCTTGGTGGATCGATCATTCCTGTAAGTCCAACGAAGATCATATCACGTTCGATATTTTCTGTAGTAAGCTCTTGGTCAAGACTATCGAGGCTTCTAAAGGCGTAGGCCATAACACGTAGGGCAGAGCTTGCAAGGTTTGTGTTTTCTTCTAGGGCCTTTTTCTTAAGCTCTTCTGTGAAATCTACGATTTCGCCATCTATTAGGATCTTACTACATTTATCTATGACTACATCTGGGGCACCCTTGGTAAATGAGTAATAATATCCTTCTTTTTCGTGGAAGGTGGTCATCATCTTTCTTGTGGAATCGAATGGGATTTCCTCAAGTCTTGGGTGGTTCTCGTTTAGGTTTTCTTGGTTGATGTTCCATTTTTCAGAAAGTGTAAGCATAGCGCCTTCTGTAGGATCCCCTGTGATCTTGTAGATGTCGTCTTCTCTTATGAGATTGGCATCGTTACATAGACTTGCTATGGTCATGAGAAGTTTGATTTGATCGTGGCTTTCTACGATTTCACCCTTATCATCTCTTACATCTCCCTTTGGCTCGTATCCTGAACCTTCTACCTCGAATTCCTTACTATCTGTGTAGATTTTAGTGATGGTCATCTCGTTTTGAGTAAGAGTTCCTGTCTTATCTGAACAGATTACAGTGGTTGAACCTAGAGTTTCTACTGAAAGAAGGTTTTTAACAATGGCCTTTCTTTCTGCCATTCTGTTCATTCCGATTGATAAAACAATAGTTACAACTGCGGTGAGTCCTTCTGGTATAGCAGCTACTGCAAGTGATACTGCGACCATGAAGTTATCTAACATATCCATTTCAGATCTAAAATATCCAACTACAAATACTAGGATACAAACTATTACTACTAGTACAGCAAGGAGCTTGGATAGCTTCTTAAGTTGTTTTTGTAGGGGAGTATCTTTTGCCTCGACGTTTTCCAGACTTGTTGCGATTTTACCGATTTCTGTTTCATGTCCTGTGGCTGTGACTAGTCCCTTGCCGTGGCCGTAAGTTACTATAGATGATGAAAAGGCGTAGTTATCCCTATCTCCGATTCCAACATCTTCATTAAATTCCTTGCTAAAGTCCTTTTCTACTGCGACAGATTCTCCTGTAAGGGATGATTCGTCTATTTGTAGGTTGCTTGATTCGAGAAGTCTCATATCAGCTGGGATGATATCTCCAGTTTCAATGATTACAACATCTCCCGGTACAAGCTCTTCGGCCTTTAATTTTTTCCTAGATCCATCACGAATGATGGTAGCTTCTGGTGAGCTCATCTTTTGAAGGGCTGCCACAGAGTCTTCTGCACGACCTTCTTGGATGATGGACATAATAGCGTTGATTACTACAATTGCAATAATAATTCCGCATTCAACAGCATCTCCTGTAAAGGCTGACACGATTGCAGCTATTACAAGAAGGATTACCATAGGATCTGCTACTTGCTCGATGATTTTCTTGACAAGAGATTTCTTGTTAGATGATTCGATAATATTTTTGCCATATTTATCGAGTCTCTGTTTTGCCTCATCGGAAGTAAGACCACGGTTTGGGTCACTATTATGTTTTTTGATTACTTCATTTAAACTTCCTTTATAGTCCATAATTCCTCCATTAATATTAACAAAAGGTATAAAAAAAACTTTTGGCAAATCCATGCCAAAAGTCTTGCCACCTTCTGGGGTTTATCCAACCGGGAAAATTCCGTTTTGACGATTGAATAATTGGGCTACTCCCTTTTGCTTACTTATATTATATAACAAATTGCCTTTATTACAAGACTATTTTTGTACAAAGTTAAAGAGTAGTTTGTATAGTCCCATCAAGCCCTTTTCGTGAGTTCTCTCATAACCGTGGCTTGCTGCAACTCCGCTTCCTACTAGGGCGTGACGGAAGTCGTTATCACTTGCCACTGCAGCGGAGGCATCAGATCCGTAGTAAGGATATACGTCTAGGCCGTAGTCTATATCTAGATTTTTGGCAAGGTCTACTAACTCATTTGTCAAATCATAATTGTATGGGCCAGAAGAATCCTTAGCACAGATTGAAACCATAGTCTCATCACAGGCGAGATCGTCATAGACAACTCCCATGTCGACAGCCACCATATCCCTAATTCCCTTTGGGTGACCGCTTGCTGCCCCGTGGCCTACTTCTTCGTAGATAGTAAAGGTCATATAAAGAGGTCTATTTATCTCGATATTCTTTTCTTTGATTTCCTTAGCGAGGGCAAGGAGGACGCCTGCACTTGCCTTATCGTCTAGATGACGAGATTTGACGAAGCCATTATCAATTCTAAATCTTGGATCAAGAGATATAAAGTCTCCGTTTGTTATACCAAGGGCCTCGGTCGCCTCTTCCGATTTTGTTATAGCATCTATTACAACTTCCATAGTAGTATCGTCTCTTTTAGCTTCCTTTGGGTCGGATGAGCCGTGGACTGCAGGTTCATTTAATCTGAAAACTCCCGTGTAAGTTTTGCCAGATCTTGTGTGGATTGTAACATTTTCTCCTTCTGCGTAGTTAAAAGGATATCCTCCAAGACTTGTTACCTTAAGCCTACCGTTAGCCTTTACGCTTCTTACCATAAGGCCTAAGGTGTCTACATGGGCAGATAGTAAGAGGCCGTTCTCTTCGCCTTCTACGATAGGAACAACTACATTACCTTTGTTGGTTTGATAAGGCTTATAGCCTAAGTTTTCAAATTCGTCCAAGAGATATTTCTCGCAAAGTTTCGTAAAGCCTGTTGGCGATGGTGTGTTGGTAAGTTCTTCTATATATTTTGTTATTGTTGATATTTCCATATTTTCTCCTTAATTATCATTCCTAGATGAAGCATTTTCCATATCCTTGATATTATTTAAGGATATACAAAGAGCTATGAGCTCTTCTGTAAAATCCTCCTTGTGGACTTTAAGTTGGTATTGGTCGGTTAAAGATAAAAGCTTCTTACTCACTTCTCCTATCAAATCACCCTTAAAGTAGGCCTTAAATTCATAATCCCACAAGTTTCCCTTAACATTAATCTTTCCGGATTCACTTATGATATCAATTGATTTTCTAAAGACAGAAATATTAGATTTTATAGTCATTTTCTTTTTAGAATCCTTGAAGTTAATCTCATAGACTGGAAGGAAAGATATGAGTTTTCTGTTTATTGTAAAAATCGTTTCGTCAGTAGAATCGGAAATAGCCGCCTCATATCCTAGAAACTTAAACTTCTGGTCTACAAAGAAGGCCTTTTTCCCATCTTCATCGAGGATGGGGTAATGGTCTGTAATTTTTAAAAATTTCTCTTTGAAATAATATTTTTTCATAAAAATTCCTTTTCTTTTTATTATACCCAAAGCTATTTTTTATAAAGCGAGTGCTTTTACTATAAGGTTGATTTTCTTACTATGGAATCTGTTTATTATAGGGGGGGATAATATTATGAATCATTGAAGAAATTTTTGAATTAAGTACAATTTTATTGAAAATGAATATAAGGAGGAATTTTATCGATAAATTTAAAAAAATAATCACTGGATTTTTGGTTTTTGCTATAATGCTTTCAATCATTCCGTCAAAAGCGTTAGCAAAAGACGGAAGCGTTAGTGCATTAAAAGAAGATTTTGTATACAAATATTCAGGTGTAGATTTAGTTTCGAAGAATTTTGAAAGAAACGAAATGACTACCAAAGAAGAAGAAGCATACGATGCACTGCTTGAGATAATGTATGAAGAGAATAAATCTGTTGCTACTGCGGAAGGATACACTAAGGAAGAATATATAAATCTTGCAGATGAAATATTGAGTGAAAATATAAAAATAGAAGATATACAAAGTAATGGTTTTACATTTTATTCAACATCTCATGGAAGCATTTCTACTAAAATGTTAGGTGGGATATTAAATGGGGTTATATCTGCAACACTTTTACTTACAGGAGTTGGATCAGTAGTAGAATTGATCAAAAAAATGGGAAAAGAAGCAGCGAAAGACTGGGTTGAAAAGCATGTGAAAAAAGCTGTAGTAAATAAATTAACAACTATAGGGCTAGGAGCATTCGGTATTTTTGCTGGAAGTATAATTAAAGGAATTATTGATGCATATATAGATCCAGGTCAATGGTTAGCTGAAAGAATTGATGGAAATGATAGAATTCTGAATAATGGATATATAGAAGCATGGTAAGCATAATAAATTTTTTGAAATCCAATTATGAGAGCATATTAATTTTTTTAGGGATTGTTATCTTTGCAAATTCCATATTGACTGCGAATGAAACAAACAAAAAAAATATTGGTAAAGTAATTGGTTGTTTACTGGTTATTATTGGGTGTATAAGTATGTATCTCGAAAGTTAAATCATGGTATACAATATGAACAAATAGCTTATTATTGTTTACATGAAATAATAGCATCTACAAAAGTAGGTGCTTTTCTTATACTTAATTTTAGGAGGCGATAATATAAATATTTCATATTTAATATTCACCAATAAGGGCATAGGTAAGTCGAGAGACAAACTAAAAGACGGAGGGAGGATGTCTTCATCATATTTTTATTTGGAAGAACACCAGCAGGAAGGAACGTCAACGAATTTACTGCTATGAAATTTACGACCGTTTATTCCTGCGTGAGAGCTATTGCTTAAACCTTACTCGGATATTAGCTACATTTATAAAAATATGTTTATTAAGCCGGACTTGGTATGTATAGTTACGTTCTCCCCTTCTGCATAGGAGAAAGGATAGCCACCCAGACCTGTGACATTAAGCCTACCATTGTCTTTGATGCTTCTTACCATAAGGCCCAGGGTATCTATGTGGGCGGATAATAAAAGTCCTTTTTTATCTCCCTCGCCTATAGGGACAACCACATTGCACATTATTTTTATTATACCAAAGCTATCTTTTATATGATTTATCTTAAAAATATACTTTTATAAACGAGGGCTTTACTATAAGGTTGATTTTCTTACTATTAGTCTTGGGCTTAGGGGGGCTTTTTTTAATCCTTTCTCTCCTTCTATTTGCTTTAATAGATCTTCTATAGCAAGCTTTCCCAGCTTTTCATAGGGAAAAGCCACCGTTGTAAGGGCGGGGCTAACTAGGGAAGAGATTTCGTAATTGCCAAAACCTGCCACGGAAATATCGTCTGGAATTCTAATTTTCTTTTCCCTAAGGGCCTCTATAATACCGAAGGCTATATTATCGGTAGCTCCTATATAAAAGCTCGATTTTTCCTTAGCGAGAATCTCTTTTGCCTTCTCATAAGCTGTCTTTTTGGTAAAGTCGAAATGATGGTGGTTGATTTTAATATTTCTATCCTCAAGTCCATCACTTAATCCTAAAAACCTATCTCCTACGGCCTGATCGTATTCTCCTACATCGAAATAAGAAATCTCTTTGTGGGAAAGGGTCTTTATATAATCAGCCATAAGCCTTCCTGCTTCATAGTCGTTGGCAAGAATTGAAGTAAAGCCATCAAGCCTTTGGCCGAAGATTACAAGGGGGATGGTTAGAGTTTTTATAATTTCCCTGTGTCTTTGAGTTATATTTGATGCGAAAAGGATAATGCCTTCTACATTAAGACCTGCCATCTCTTCGATGATCCTTACTTCTTCGTCCATATCGTCATTTGAACAAGAAAGTAGCATGGAGTAATCAGTTTCCTTTAAGTAGATATTAATAGTGTTTAGGGCTGTGTTTTTGGTATAGCCTATAAAGTTTGGGATGATTACCCCTATGATATTGGTCTTGGTCTTTTTGAGATTTCTAGCATAGGAATTTGGAACATAGCCAAGCTTATCGATTGCTTCTTTAATTTTCTTTTTTGTACTATCGCTTACTGAACCATTGTTTAAATATCTGGAGATTGTAGATTTTGAAAATCCTGTTAGCTCAGCAATATCTTTAATGTTTGCCATAAATCCTCCACTTCTATGATATCAAAAATATTAAAATAATAAAAATTATTTGACAAAGTAAACGTTTTTGCTATAATTATATTAACGGAACCGTTCCCGATATTTGTAATTATTTAAAGGAGAGATTATGGATTACAAAAAAGCAGCAGAAGGAGCCATAAAGGCTGCTGGAGGTAGAGAAAACATTTCCTCAGTCGCTCATTGTGCTACCAGACTTAGAATCGAAGCCTGCGATAAGGACAAAATTAATATGGATTTAGCTAATGACCTTGAAGGAGCCAAGGGTGCAATGTTTAATGAAGGTCAGCTTCAAATCATCTTTGGAACCGGAACAGTAAACAAAGTTTACGATGCCTACGAATCTCTAGAGAAAGATTTACCAGATGAGTTTTCTAAAATTCACGATAAGGCAGTGGCAAATAAAACTAAAAACCAAAAGAATCCACTAAAACGTGCTATAAAGACCTTTGGTGATGTATTTGTTCCTATCATCCCAGTCCTTGTAGCTACAGGACTTTTCATGGGACTAAGAGGCCTACTTACCCAAGAGGAAGTTCTTAGAGTTTTCTCTATGACACCAGATGATATTTCCCAAAACTTCTTGATGTGGACACAAATTCTAACAGATACAGCCTTCGCTTTCTTGCCAGCCCTAGTCGCTTGGTCAGCCTTTAAGGTATTTGGAGGAAGCCCTGTTATAGGAATCGTCCTAGGCCTTATGCTAGTTCATCCTAACCTACCTAATGCCTACCAAGTAGCAAGCGGAGACGCACAACCAATCATTATGTTTGGATTTATACCAGTTGTAGGATACCAAGGAACAGTACTTCCTGCCTTTATTTCAGGCCTAATTGGAGCAAAACTTGAGAGAAATCTAAGAAAAGTAATACCAGATAGCTTAGATTTACTTCTAACTCCTTTCTTAGTTTTGGCTATAATGAGTGTGCTTTCCCTGTTTGCAATTGGACCAGTCTTCCACCAACTAGAAGTCGTAGTACTTGAAGCAACAAAGTGGGCCCTAGGACTTCCTTTTGGTATAGCAGGAATCCTAATAGGAGGGCTCCAACAACTAATCGTAGTTACAGGAATCCATCACATCTTTAACTTCCTAGAAGTACAACTGCTAGCAGATAATGGAAGAAATGCCTTCAATGCCCTCTTATCAGCAGCAACAGCAGGTCAAGCAGGAGCAGTCCTTGCAGTGGCTATAAAAACCAAGGATACAAAGATCAAACAAATCGCCTACCCATCAGCCCTATCAGCAGCCTTAGGTATTACGGAACCAGCGATCTTCGGTATCAACCTAAGATTTGTCAAACCATTTGTCATGGGTATGATTGGTGGAGCGGCAGGAGGCTTCTTCGCTTCAATCTTTAAGATAGAAGGAACAGGAATGGCAGTAACAGTTATTCCAGGTATGCTCTTATATCTAGACAATCTCTTAATGTATATCTTAATGCTTCTAATAGCAGGAGGAGTAAGTTTTGCCCTAACTTATACCATAGGATATTCAGATAAGATGCTTAAAGAAAAGTAAAATAGGAAAAAGACGAGAATAATAGTTAAGTCTCGTCTTTTTTGATGTCTTATAATTTATGTTTTCTTCTAAGGGATGCAAAAATTGACCCGGATATATTATGCCATATTGAAAATATTGCACCAGGTAGGGTTGCCAGTGGATTTAGGGCGAAATTTGCTGTTGCAAGTTGAATGGCAAGTCCGCTATTTTGCATGCCGACTTCTATAGCTAGGGCTGTTTCTTTGTCGTAGTCCATCTTCGTAAATTTTCCTATAAAGAGTCCTCCAGCAAGGCCTAGGGCGTTGTGGATCATAACTATGAGTAAGACTATAAGACCTGATTGTCTTATTTTTTCTGAGTTAGCTCCGATAATACCTGCGATTATTAGGATAATTGCCAAAGATGAGATTAAAGGGAAGATGTCCTTTGACTTTTCTACACCCTTAGGACTTATTTTTTTGGCAAAAATTCCAAGAAGCACAGGTAGGAGGATTACTGTCACAACTGATTTAAACATAGCAAATATTGAAACTTCGACCCATTTACCAGCTAGTAAGTAGACTAGTAGGGGAGTTACTATTGGGGCCAGGAGGGTGGAGAGGATGGTCATCGATACAGATAAGGATACGTCTCCATTTGCTATGTGGCTTATTACATTTGAGGCAGTTCCTCCGGGACAGGATCCAACGAGTATTACTCCAAGGGCTATGTCCTTATTTAAACCGAAAACTATGGAAAGTAAGTAGGCTACAAGAGGCATAATAGTAAATTGAGCTAGAGAGCCTATCATTACTTCCTTTGGGTGTTTAAGAATTTCCTTAAAGGAATCGCCGTCAATACTAGTTCCCATACCAAACATGGCAAGGGCTAGGAAAATGGTGGTGTAATTTGTCATCCAAGAAAAATAATCTGGAAGAAAGTAGGCTATTACAGAAAAAACTATTATTATTAGACCAATGTTTTGGGTGATTTTCCTTGAAAGTGAAGATACTTTATCCATAAGACTTAACTCCTGTAGATAAAGTTATCTATTAGACGAGTTTTTCCTATATAAACAGCTATAGCAACTAGCCTATCTCCGTCAAAATCGCTCGCATCCTCCATGGTTTTAAGATCGGCTACACTGATGTAATCTATCTTTGAAAGCTCTTCGCTATCAATTATTTCTTTCATTTTTCCTAGTACTTCTTCTACACTTCCGCCCTCCTTAGCTAGTTTTTCTCCAGCGAATATGGCTTTGGATAGGCAAAGGGCAGCTTTTCTTTCTTCTTTTGATAAGTAGGTGTTCCTTGATGAAAGGGCGAGGCCGTCCTCCTCTCTAACTATAGGGCAAGGGATTATTTCTATAGGAATATTTAAATCACTTACGAGTTTTTTGATTATTGCGACTTGTTGGGCATCTTTTTGCCCAAAATAGGCTCTGTCAGCTCCAGTAATATTAAACAATTTGCTACAAACTGTAAGGACTCCTCTGAAATGGCCTGGACGTTTTGCCCCGCACAAGTGGTCGGACATATCTTCTATATCTACAAATACTTTTCTATCTTGATACATTTCACTTGCTTCTGGTGCAAAAATATAATCTACTCCGATTTTTTCGCATATTTTGCTATCTGCTTGTAAGTCTCTTGGATAGGTAAGTAAGTCTTCATTAGGTCCGAATTGGATAGGATTAACAAAATCAGATACAACTACTATATCATTGTCTTTCCTAGCCCTTCTTATAAGACTAGCGTGTCCTTCGTGTAAATAGCCCATGGTAGGTACAAGACCTATGGATTTACCCTCAATTTTTGCTTTCTTAAGATTTTCTCTTAATTCATCAATTGTTTTGATAATTTTCATAAATTCTCCTCTAATTTTATTAGAGATAGCTCCAAACACCACTTGTTTTTATTTATGATAAAGTTCCGTATTTTTCGTAATTAGACACTTTATTAATCTTATTATCATCATCTACAAAGACAACTTTTGGTTTGTAATCCTTAAGCTCATCTTCGCTATAAGAAGCATAAGCCATGATGATTACCTTATCCCCTGTAGAAAAAAGCCTTGCAGCAGCTCCGTTTAGGCAGATTACTCCGCTATCCTTTTTTCCTGCTATGGTATATGTTTCTATCCTATTTCCATTATTAACATCGACAACTTGTACTTTTTGATATTCCCTTATACCAGATTCTTCTAGCAAAGAAATATCAACTGTTATAGAGCCTACGTAATCGAGATTGGCCTCAGTGACAGTAGCCCTATGAATTTTTCCTTCTAACATTTCTATATTCATACATTCTCCCTAAAAATAAGGCTATCAATAATTTATTTTTTAACAATAAAAATCGATGGCCTTTAAGTAACAAATTATTTGAGTCTTATTAGCTAAGTATATAAGCTCGTTTTTAAAATAAAAAACAATGGTGTTATAGAGTATAGTTTCCAAAAGAAATACTATCTCTAAGTTTATATTATAAGGCCGAGTTATTAATTTAACAAGTAAATAAAATTAAAGTTAAGAGGCTGGTCTTATAAATAAGCTCCCTTTCTTAATTTATAGGGATTTTTTAGTAGAAATTATTTTAATTGTTTTTTTGTTATCGTATATATTTTGAACAACACTAGTGGAATCTATTTACTTATATGGCAAGGCCTATTTTTTATATACCTTCCTGCGTTTGGGAAATTAATTTGCTATTGTTAACAAAAAACAAATCCTCAAGAAAAAATTCAATTTGCCTAAGGATTTGTCATAATTATTCTAGCGACCTCCGCCGCCACCTCCACCGAAGCTTCCGCCTCCGCCGCCAAAGGATGTGCTTCCGCCAGCTCCAGCTGACGAAAAGCTTGCTATATTAGCTTGGGTGATAGTAGAGTAGTTTCTTGAATTTGTAATCATATAGTAGTTAAAGACTGAGTTATGGCTATAGTTTGGATAGGTTTTCTCTAGGTTTTTAAAGACCTTATCACTTATACCGTAAATTGCTGCATATATTAGGAAGTAGTCCCAGATATAAACTTCATTAGCATCTCTTTCTGCTATCAAGGAATAATCTTCTAGGTAATTTCTAAACTTGATCAGATTTTCGTAAAGGCTAATTCCTTTAGGAGTAACTTCGAGTTCTTTTCCTTCCCTCCTAGTACCAGCAAATTTCTTTTCGAATCTTATATCTTTCAAGTAATCTCCCGCCTTTAGTGCATCCCTTGACCTAGGCAAGAAATCTTCGTAGAAGTCTTCTGTGATTTCATCATTTTCCTCGAAATATTTTTGGATATTTTTGTTTGATACAAGACCGTCTTTGGAATATTCTTGTGACTTTTCGATTATATCAAAGAAAGCCTCCTCCATCTTCCCCATATTAGAAGGTCTGTCGAGGATTCTTATCTTGGCATTTTTATCATTTTTCTTATTAGCTTCGATTTCGATATTTTTATCGTAAATCCATTTTAGGATGAAGGCGTTCATGTAATTGCCTGGGCTTATCTCAAAATGATAGGCTTTTTCTGCCAGTAGATAAGTGTCTTCTATATGGGAAGGGTAAGGGATATCCCTAAAGTATTGATCTTTGAAGGTCTTGGCCTTTTTGAGAGCATGAGCATTTCTAATGTTATTCTCATCAAAATGGAGCTTGTTCGCCCTCACTCCAAGAAGTATTGATCCTAATCCTAGAAGGATAACAAAGGGGGCGATTACTTTGACATACCAAGGAATTGGGTCAGTATTAGCTTCTCCTTCGCTCTCTTCCCATTTTGATCCCTTAACTGCCATATTGGCATAATCATCGAATGTCTTATCTTCCTTGTAGGATGTATTAAAATAGCCCTTAGGGAATTTGAGCATAATAGTCGTATAGTCAACTTCGCCCTTAGATTTAAGTACTATATTTCCGTCGATATTATGGATATCTCCAACTAGGCCAAAGCCCCACATCTTTACATTTCGATCGAAAGGCTCAAAGCCTTTGATATTGATATTTACCCTTTCTGGCTTGGGGTCAAAATTTTCTCCGACAAATTGGAAAAAGAGCATATCACTGTCTTCAAGGCCAATTATTACAGGATTTATCTTGTAAGATAGCTCGTAGGTGTTTTTTCCGTATTTGGAGATCCCCCAAATGAGTTCTGTCCCATCCTCCCTATCACTTCTTCCATATTTATAGGCTTTTTCTTCAAAAGAAAGGTCCGAATCCCAAGGATTCATTTCACTAAAGTTCTTGCCTAGGGAAGAGGAAGTTAGGGAGAAGTCTTCTATTTTTATTCCTCTTAAATTTTCTATTAATTTGTATCTTTCGGTATAATCTCTTTCGTCTTCATCTATTTGCCAAACCTCTTCTACACTTCCTACACCATTTTTGTCGATTGTGACATCCATATCTAGTGAATCGAAACTATCGGCAAGTGAGATTCTAGGAAGTAGAAAAAGGATAAGGGCTAGAAGATATTTGCTTAGTTTTTTAATTTTCATAAGGCTCCTATTTAAATTTCGGTACAGTAGATGATTCGCTCGTATTTTCGAAATAATCTTTAGTATGAACAGAAAAAATATTAGCAAGGATATTTGCAGGAAAAGATTTAATTTTTCTGTTAAGCTTAGTAACAGTGTCGTTGTAGACCATTCTCAAATGTCTAAGACTTTCTTCGTGTTTTGTCATAGTAGCCATAGTCTCCTTGTAGAGATCGCTTGTTTTAAGAGTTGGATAATTTTCTGCGACCGCATAGAAGGAAGAAAGGGCTTTTTCAAATTCTGTATTTTCGCTTTCAACTTCTTTTGCATCGGAAGTTCTGTTTATGCCTGTCCTGTTCTTGGTGATTTTCTCTAGGGCGTCTATTTCAAATTCGCTATAGTCCTTAGTCATATTGATCAAGTTACTTAGGCTATCCCACCTAGCTTGAAGTCCAGTTGCGATTTGAGCCATGGAGTTTTCTACCATCTCATTAAGCCTTACAAAAGTATTGTAAGTCGTAACTGAATATATGACAATTACAAAGACTAGAATAATCAAAATTATTAATAGGGTCATATTTTCCTCCTTTATTATTTTATACCCAGAGAACTTATCATCAAATCGTTGACAAAAAATGGGCCAAGATGTAAAATCCTCTTAAGCTAGGGGAGGGCAAATGTAGATGTCAGCCCCTTTGATTGTGTAAGGAAGGTTATCATGCAAAAAAATATTTTGAAAAGAACTTTCGATAAGGCTACAGAAAATCCTGCCTTTGTTTTGTCCATGGGATTTTTGATTTTGATAAGTTTGGGAGGATTTATCCTATCTACTCCCTATGTGACCCAAAGTGGCAAGAGTACTGGTCTAATCGATTCGTTTTTTGTTGCGGCAAGTGCTTCTTGTGTTACGGGGCTGACTCCCTTAAATACTGGCCTATATTGGAACACTCTGGGCCATCTTGTTATTATAATTTTGATCCAAATCGGGGGACTTGGAATTATGACCCTAGCATCGGTAATTCCTTTAATTTTAAGGAAGAAAATCGGTATAAAGTCTAGGCAAATACTAAAAGAGCAGCTCAATGTTGAGAGTATGGAAGGCTTGGTAAGACTTTTTAAATATGTCCTAGCCTTTACTCTGATAGTTGAAGCTTTGGGAGCCCTATTTCTTTCTATAAGATTTATCCCGACCTATGGATGGGGAAAGGGGATTTGGTATTCAATCTTTCACTCTATATCAGCTTTTTGCAATGCAGGGTTTGATATATTGGGAGATTCGATTTATCCTTTAAGGAAAGATCTTTTGGTAAATACAACTCTCATGGCCTTGATTGTTATAGGTGGACTTGGCTTTATGGTTACAAGCGAGTTTTTCTATAGGAGGAAGTTTAAGCAAGTCTCAACTCACTCAAAGCTTGTTTTAATTATTAATGCAGTATTGATTTTATTTGGAGCTTTAGGATTCTTACTTCTAGAGTCAATCCAAAAGGGGGTCCTTATCGGAGAAGGGCTTAAGGGATCTATAATAGAGTCCTTCTTCCAATCAGTCTCAGCTAGGACTGCTGGATTTTATTCGGTTAATCTTTCAAATATTAAAGATTCGACCTCGCTTTTACTGATAGGCCTTATGTTTATAGGAGGATCTCCAGGATCGACTGCAGGAGGTATCAAGACTACGACCTTTGGAGTTTTAGTTCTTGCGACATATTCTGTAATCAAAGGGCAGAAGGAACCGGTTGTATTTAACAAGCACATAGGAGATGAGACTATCAAAAAAGCAATATCTATCTTTATGATTTCTCTTGCCATAGTATTGATGGTGACTTTCATCATTGCTATTACAGATAACTTTGACTTGATAGATACCCTTTATGAAGTCGTCTCTGCCCTTGCAACAGTAGGAGCTAGCAGGGGGATTACGGCAAATCTTTCAAGAATCGCCAAGGTCCTAATAGGTCTTTGTATGTATTTAGGTAGGATTGGTCCAATGACTATGGCCCTTGCCTTTGGTCTAAAGCCAGATGAGAAGTTAATCAGATATCCAGAGTGTTTTATTAGTATAGGTTAGGAGAAATTATGGAAAAAAATGTTATTGTTTTAGGTCTCGGAAGATTTGGTTACGCTGTAGCTACCAAGCTTTTCGAGAAGGGAGTCTATGTAACAGCAGTAGATTCTAATTACAAGAAAGTAGAAAAAATCGCAAACTTTGTATCAAGTGCTGCCCAAGCAGATATAACAGAAGAAGTCGCTATGAAGTCTTTGGGAATAAACAACTATGATGTGGCAATAATTGCAACAGGAACAGATATCGAGGCATCAATAGAATCTACTTTGATATGCAAGGATAGCGGAGTAGATAAGGTTATAGCCAAGGCTACAAGCCAATCACACGCTAGGATCCTTATAAAAATTGGTGCCGATCAGATAGTATATCCTGAGCTTGATACAGGAGAAAGACTTGCAAGATCTCTTGCAGGATCTAATCTTTTAGAGCTTATTCAATTCTCAAATGATTTCTCATTGATAGAGATAAAGGCCCATGAGGATTGGATAGGGAAGTCTCTTATAGAGCTTGACTTTAGAAAGGCTTACAAGATGAATGTGGTTGCCTTTGAAAGAGATGGCCAGATGCTAATGGATATAGATCCCAGCACATATATTAAAAAAGACGATGTCCTAGTTCTAATAGGAGATAATGAAAACGCTAAGGCTCTTGAGGAAAAATCTTAGAAGGAAAACGTAATAAAGTGCTAAATTTGAGATTATAGCTATAAGGGAAAATTTGAGAAAAAGTTTGCATAAATAAGAAAATGATGTTATAATAAAATCAGCTATTAAATAGCTAGGTTTTTCATTATTAATTCCTTATAGTTTTCCCTTAGAAAACTAGGACTAACTTATTCTTTTCTATAAGGGAGGAGGGCTCTAGGAGCCCTTTTTCTGTGTCTAAAATTCCAATTTGGGTATAATAAGAAAAAAGAAGGAGATAAAAATGTACAATCCATATTACTTTGGCTCAATGTATTTTGACAAGACCTATTTTCTAGTCATAATAGGTGTCATAATATCAATGATTGCCCAGGCTAATATCCAAAAAGCCTTTAACAAATACAGTAAAATCAAATCAAAAAAGGGTATAACGGGCTATGAGGCAGCTAAATATATCCTAGATACAAACTCATACAATGATATTTCTATAAAAAAGATTGGAGGAAGCTTATCTGATTACTTCAATCCTGCTACCAAGGAAGTAGCCCTATCTGGGGACTCCTTTACCGATACTTCTATAGCATCTATTGCTGTAGCAGCCCACGAATGCGGCCACGTCATCCAATACAAGGAAGGCTATGCTCCTTTAAGGATTAAGTCATGGCTAGTGCCTGCGGTAAACTTCGGATCAAAGCTTGCCTTTCCAGTTATACTTTTGGGGATTTTCTTATCCCAACAGAAGCTTTTAGACCTAGGGCTAATCCTTTTCTCTCTTGCTCTAATATTTCAGCTGGTAACTCTTCCGGTGGAATTTGACGCTTCAAGGAGGGCTATAAGAGTAATAGACGAAAGTGGTATGCTTCATGGCGAGGAGCTTGATGGAGCAAGAGCTATGCTAAAAGCTGCAGCCTTTACCTATGTAGCTGCAACTCTAACTACGGCCCTACAATTGTTGAGATTATTTCTCCTTTATGGCAACAGAAATAATAGGAGAGATTAGTATATTAAGTGACTCCTGCGAGGATTTTAATCTTTATGTGGGAGTTTTCTTAAATTTTATTTAATTTAAGCAAAGATACGCTACTTGCAATCATCTTGCTATATAGTACAATTTTACTAGGAATCATTAGGATTCTTTATTTTTAAAGAAGAAGGTCAGAGATAGTCAATCATTTGACTTAGATTAATATATAGAAAGAGTGGTGAATTATGGCAGGTCTTACTTCAGAAATCGAGAGGTTTCTAAAAATGATGTTAGAAGATTCTGTTGACGGAATGCTTGAAATCGGCAGGAATGACTTGGCGACACGTTTTGATTGTGCACCTAGTCAGATAAACTATGTTCTTTCTACAAGATTTACTCCATATAATGGGTACCTTATAGAAAGTAAACGTGGCGGCAATGGGTTTATTAAAATTATAAGTGTTGTAGATGAAGATACTTATATTTCTTATTTGACCAAAAATCTTAAGAAGAGCATGAGCCAAAACAATGCCGAAAGCCTCTTTAAAGACTTGTTGAGGAGAGAATACTTTACAGAAAACGAGTACTTGATGGCAAGATATGCTACAAGCGATAAGGCTCTTTCAAAAATAAGTGAAGTTAAAGATAGAAATGCCGTAAGAAGCGATATAATCAGAAATATTCTCTTAAGTCTTATGGCAAGGAGTAATTAATATGAAATGTGATAAATGCGATAATGAAGCGACTGTTACAGTCAAAGCTATAATAAATGGAGAAGAGAAGAACTTTCATCTTTGTAATGATTGTCTTATGAAATTCACCGATGTCTCAGTCGATGAAAATGGCAATATCAAAGAAGGTGGAGAAAATCTCGACAGAAAAAATATAGAAAATTTGATAGAGGAGTTTTTGCCAAGCCTTGAGGAAGTTATAGATTCCTACTATGATTATAGATTTAAGGAAAATAATTATTCTTATGGTCTCCTAAACAATCTAGGAGATGAGGCTTGCCCTACTTGTGGCAATCTTGCATCAAATATAAAACACGGTGTATTTGCTTGTCCTGATTGTTACAAACTCAATGATAAGCTTACAACTAAGACTTTAAGGACCTACAATAATCTAAGGACCTACGAGGGGAAATTTCCTAGAAAAGAGAGAAACTTTAAAGATATTGCTACAAAGATCAAAAATCTTCAAGAAAAACTTCAAGTTTCAGTTGAAATAGAAGATTATGAACAAGCTCAAAGCATAAAAGAGCAAATAGATGAATTGAATATGCAGGTGAGAAATTGATAGAATACAGCAAAGATATAATACTTTCTTCAAATTTCTCTCTTAGAAGAAATCTTGAAGGCTTCGACTTTCCAGCTAGCATGACTCTTGAAGCGAGCAAGGAAGTTATAGAAATCTTTAGGAAAATTTACGGGGACAAATTAATTCTTCTGGAAGATTTAGACGAAGACGAGCTAGAGGGCTTGATAAAGTCTTTTGTCCTATCAGAAGATTGTCCAAACAAACTTTCTGAAATAGGTCTTGTCATAGAAGATGACTATATACTAACAATTAACGACAGAGACCATTTGGCGATTAATATCAGAGATTTTAATCTTGATTTAAAATCTGCCTACAAGAAGGCCTATCTGATCGAAGAAAAGCTTGACGAAATCCTAGACTTTGCCTTCTCCCAGGAGTTTGGCTACCTAACCCAAGATGGGCGAAATGCGGGAAGTGGAGTAGAAGTTTTCGTAAAGGCCTTTCTTTTTGCTATGGTGGATGATGATAAGGCCTATTTTGGCCTAAAACAAAGTCTCCTTCACGAAAGAATCTATATTGATAAATTCCTTCCAAAATACTACAAGAGATATGCAGATGATATTTATATAATCAAAAATGTTGGAAATTACTGGAAGGATATGGATGAAGCTATGGATAAGTTCGAGAAGGCTTTGGATATACTTGTCAGAAATGAGAGAAGATTTAGAAGAGACTATCAAGTTTTAAATAGTATAAAAGATGAAGAAATAAAAGATTATATAGAGATTATGGAAAATAATTTAAACCTGGGCTTAGATAAGAGCCTAGAGCTTATGAGTAAAGATATATATGGGCTAAAGAAATACAATGTTCTAGGCTTTGATACAAACTTTACAAACGATGAGCTCGACTATCTAATATTTAATCTTTCTAAGAATAAGTATAAGGGAAATAGGGATGAGGATAGATACCTATTTCTTAAGGAATATATTAAGGAGCGATAATGGAAAATAATAGACTAAACAGACTTACCTCCCAGGCAAGAAGAGAGTCTTATTCCTTAAACCACGACTATATAGGAAGCGAGCACTTGCTTCTTGCTCTGATGAAGACAGGCTCTATTGCGAACAAGGCCTTGGAAAAAAGCGGGGCTAACTACGACCTCTTTAGGTCTATAGTAATAAATAACATAGGCAGGGGCAATTCCCAAAGACCTGCTACAGAATTTTCAAAGAAAGTAAGGACAACATTTGAAAAAGCTAGAGAGATCGCTATGGCGAGAAAAAGCTCTGTAGTTAACGAAGAAGATATCCTTCAAGCTTTGATAAACGATGATGATTCATTCACCAATCTCATGTTTCTCCTATCTGGTCTTGATAAGAAGGTCATAGGGAAAAACTTAGATACGATGTTAAAAGAAGTCTACAAGACAAAAGGATCATCTTCAAAGTTTTCTGAAAATGTGACCAAATACACAAATGACCTAAATGAGCTAGCAGAAAATGGAAAAATCGACCCCGTAATAGGAAGAGATACAGAAATAGAAAGACTTGTACAAATCCTAATGAGAAGGAGAAAAAACAATCCAATCCTAATCGGAGCTCCAGGTGTGGGTAAGACTGCCATAGCAGAAGGCCTTGCCCAAAGAATTGTGGCGAAAGATGTACCAAAGATTATAAAGGATAAGAGAATCCTAAGCCTTGACCTTGCTAGCATGATAGCAGGAAGTAAATACAGGGGAGACTTTGAAGATAGACTTAAAAAACTCTTCGAAGAAATTGGCAAAAGAGACGATGTAATTCTATTTATAGATGAATTCCACATGGTTCTAGGAGCAGGAGCCTCTGAAGGATCAATGGATGCAGCAAATATCCTAAAGCCAATCCTTGCTAAAGGAGAGATTCAAATCATGGGAGCGACCACTATAGAGGAGTACAGAAAACATGTTGAAAAAGACTCTGCCCTTAGCCGCCGTATGCAGCCAATTCAAGTTGATGAGCCAAGCCTTGAAGATGCTAGAAAGATTATCCAAGGACTAAAAGATAAATACGAAGACCACCATGGGGTAGAGATTACAGATGAGGCTATAGAAGCTGCGGTAGATTTATCTGATAGATATATCTCAGACCGTTACCTTCCTGACAAGGCCATAGATTTAATCGATGAAGCAAGTTCTAAGATTAGGATAGCTGTCTTCCAAAAAGAAGACGACTCAGCACCTAGTGAAGATAAGTTAGAAAAACTTAATAAGGAAAAGGAGCAAGCGGTAAGAGACCAAGACTTCGAAAGGGCAGCAGAGCTTAGGGATAAGATAAACCAAGCGAAATTCGATCTTGAAATAGAAAAAGAAAAAGAGAAGGAAAATAAGGACAGACTCTTTATATCCTACGATGATATAGCAAGCGTTGTGGCAAATTGGTCCAAGGTTCCAGTAGAAAAACTGACAGAAGATGAGATGGAAAAATACGCTAACCTAGACGAAGAGTTAAAATTATCAGTAATTGGTCAAAAAGATGCTATAGATTCAGTAGCAAGGTCAATCAAAAGAGCAAGGGTTGGACTAAAAGATCCTAAAAAACCAATCGGATCCTTTATCTTTGTAGGACCAACAGGAGTTGGAAAAACCTATCTTGCAAAAACTCTAGCACAAGATCTCTTTGGATCAGAGGATAAACTCATAAGGATGGATATGAGTGAATATATGGAAAAATTCGCCGTATCAAGACTGGTAGGATCTCCTCCAGGATATGTAGGCTATGAAGAAGGTGGCCAATTAACAGAGGCTGTAAGGACAAATCCTTACTCTGTAATACTCTTTGATGAGATAGAAAAGGCCCATCCAGATGTCTTTAATCTTCTCCTTCAAATATTAGATGACGGAAGACTAACAGATGGCCAAGGAAGAACGGCAGATTTCAAAAATACAATCATAATCATGACAAGCAATATCGGTGTCAGAAGCCTATCCACAAGTAAGAGCATAGGATTTGAGCTTGGTGATCAAAAAGAAGCGGAAGAAGAAAGAACATCAGAAATCATAGAAAAAGCCATCAAAGATTCCTTTGCACCAGAGTTTCTAAACAGACTTGACCAAGTCATAATGTTTAAGCCACTAGGAGAAGCTGAAATAGGAGAAATCTCAGGCCTAATGCTTGAAAAAACTAGACAAAGACTAAACGAAATCGACCTAGATATAGTCTATGACCAAAAGGTTGTAAAACTTCTAGCCAAAGAAGGCTTCGACCCAGAGTACGGAGCAAGACCACTAGAACGTCACATAACAAAAATGATCGACGATAGACTGGCAGAAGATATCCTAGATGGAAAACTAAAAAGAGACGAAACCATTAGAATTTCAGTTAGGAAAGATAGCTTAGTCTTTAGGAATATAAGTAAAGAGAAAAGAAGAAGAGAAAAGAAAAAAGAACTTGAAAAAGTGACAGAATAAGATATAGCCATTCCCTTAGGGGAATGGTTTTTTCAGTGGAAAATATTAATATTTTCATTTTTCTTTAATATATTATATAATATAAATATATCATAAAGATTTTATTTGATGCATTTTTTATAAAAGACCTATTGATATCAGTCTTTTATAGGAGAAGTATTGTGTCATTTAAAATCTAACAAAGGGAGGAAAAATGAAAAAAATCGTTGGAAAGTTACTTGCCCTATCTGCTGCCCTAGTTCTTACAGCTTGTGGGAATAAGGCAGATAAAGAAAGAGACAAGTCAGCTAAAGATGTGGACAAAGAAGCAAATATCAAAATCTCTGTCCAATTAGAAGAAGATTGGATGAAGCATTATGAGGCGGCGGCAGAAAGAGTTAAGAAAGAATTTCCTAATGCCGAAATCGAGCTTAGAACAATAGGTGGTTTGGAGCATATAGAAATAATTGATTCTACAGATGCTAACAACGAGGATGTAGCGGACCTATTTTGTATACCAGCTGATAGACTAGCAGGTCTTGTAGGAAATGAAGTATTAGGAGCCATAGATTCTCAAAAACTTGCTGAAGAGATTGGTGGTTGGGATGATTTTGATAGTGGACTAGGTGGAGAGTTCAAAGTAGATGGGGAATACTTTGCATTTCCTTACAATATCGAAACTCTAATTACCTATGTGAATACTCAAAATGCAAAGGAAAAAGGAATTGATTTAGAAAAGGATATAGAGATCAATGATGTCAAGGATGAATCAACTGTCCTATTTCCTGCCTTTGACGCTTGGTATGGAGTAGCAGCAACAAACTCATCAAATATTGAGCTTTAAGGTAATCTTGCGATTTATCCTATGGAAAAACTCATCTTGGCTGGAAAAGCACTAACTCACTGGCAAAGTGGTTGGGGACTTGCTATAAATGCAAGACTAGAAGAAGATGCGGAGAAGAAAGCCCTAGCTGAAGCTATGATTAAAGAGTTAGTTAATCCAGAATATGCCGAAGATTTATATAAGTATTCAGGAAAAATTCTTGAAAATGTATCAGCAGAAGAATATCAAAATTCAAATCTTGATCAAATCGACAAGGATATAATTAAGGCTACTATTGACTCATACAAGAAGGCTCCAGCAAGACCATTGTTTAAGGAATGGGGAGATGTGTGGGATACCTACTCAAATGCAGTTCTTTCTTGGAACTCTGTAAACCCACAAAATGAGGAAGATGCCTACAAGGCCCTTAAAGCTTCATTTGAATCTATGATGGCAAACTTTAACTAAGAGAATTAAATAAGCTTATCTGCTCTCACAAGCTAAATATATAGTTTGTGGGGGCATTTATTATTCGACTAAAATATAAGAATTAATAATAACGTGAAAATTCACGTAAAGAACAATCAGAATTTCCTTTGGAAGTCCTTTTCATTTTTTTCTAATAATATTTATAAATTTTGCATATATACATTTAGAACAATTGGATGAAATTAAGCTTTAAACATAAATTTTTGTTGCTATATTCCGTATTGACTTAAGATTGCTAAGGCTATTTCCTATAATAATAAACCATGACCCTAGTTAAAGGAATAGTTTTTTGACTAAAAAGTTGTATAAAAATTAACAATAAGTCTGAAATAAATTATCTAATTGCTTCCATTTATTTTCAAACTAATGTATAATGTATATACAGAATCAAATAACGTTTTCACTGAAGATGAAAACAAGGGAGGATTTTATGAAAAATAAATTAAAGATGTTGATGGCTTTATCGCTATCAGTAGTACTTGCTGCATGTGGCGGCAAGGGAGCGGACAAAGGTGAAGAAGCTCCTAGTGATCCAGGAGATGTTTCAGGCAAGATTTCCGTTCAAGTTGAAAAAGAATGGATGGATCATTATGAGAAAGCGGCTGAGAGAGTTAAGGAAAAATATCCTAATGCAGAAATCGAACTTAAAGAAGTAGGAGCTTTCGACCACTTGGATATCCTAGATCAAACAGATGCCAACAACGAAGATGTTGCTGACCTTTTTGCAATACCAGCAGATAGACTTGTTGGACTTGTAAACAACGACATCCTTGGTGCAATTGACTCTAAGGCTCTTGCTGATGAAATCGGTGGCTGGGATGATTTCGATAAGGGAATCGGTGGAAACTTCAATATCGATGGTGAATACTTTGCTTTCCCATACAATATCGAAACTCTTATTACTTACGTAAACAAGAAAAATGCCGAAGAAAAGGGAGTTGACCTATCTAAACCAATCGAGCTTAATGATGTAGCTGATGAGTCAACAGTTCTTCTTCCAATCTTTGATGCTTGGTACGGAGTTGCTGCAACAAACTCATCAAACATTGAACTTCTAGGTAAAGATGACCAAGGTAATCTATTCTCAGATTTTACAAAAGACTGGAAAGACCTTGAGCCTGAAAAACAGGCTACAATAAAAGCTTTGTTTGAATATTGGAAGAAACACAACGATGCAGGCACACAATTATTTGACCCAGATGCAGGTTGGGGATATATAGACGAAACCTTCAAGGAAGGTGCAGGCGGAGTTGCTAGAATTGGTGGTGCTTGGGATGCTGCTGCAATTTCTGAACAAGCTGGCGAAGGAAACCTTGAAGTTTATCCAATTGACAACATTACTATAGCTGGAAAAGCTCTAAATCACTGGCAAAGTGGTTGGGGACTTGCTATAAATGCTAGAATCGAAGAAGACGCTAACAAGAAAGCAATAGCTAACGAAATGATCAAACAACTTGTAAATCCTGAATTTGCAATAGATTTATATAAATCTACAGGAAAGATTCTTGAAAATGTAAAGAACGAAGATTATCAAGCATCAGACTTACCAGATTCTGATAAGGCAATCATCGAAGCTACAATCAAATCTTACGAAACTGCTCCAGCAAGACCATTATTTAAGGAATGGGGAGACGTTTGGGATACTTACAAGAATGCAATTCTTTCTTGGAACTCAGTTAAACCAGCTAATGAAGAAGAAGCTTACAACCAATTAAAGGCTTCATTCGACTCAATGATGGCAAACTTTAGCAAATAGTTAATAGGGTAAGAGAAAGGCCAAAATAGCTAAAGAAACTAGATGAGATTTGTATAAATATCTAGTTTCTCTGGCCTAGGCCTTTCTTTCACTATTATGAAAAGATTAGAATTAGAGAAAAAAAGAGAGAGCTTTATATTAAAGATTTTGATAGTATCAGCTTTAATTATCCTAGCTTCTTCTATAGAAGCCTTGATGATGGCTAAAGATATCGAAGTTTATAGAGAAATTCTCAAAAATAATCCAGGTCTTGGTTTTGATGAATATATAAATTCTATTGTTTTTAATTTATTTATCAGAGTCTTAAGTCCTGTAGTAATTTCCCTTTATACATTTTTTACAGTAAAAAAGTACGGAGTCAATTTCTCTTATAAGTTATTTTTCGGGGGGATGACCCTAATAGAAATCGTTCAACTGATTTTGCAATTTAGAATCGGATCTATATTTTATTATATAGTCATTATTTTGAACTTTATTTTATTATTCATTATAGGAAGGGAAGAAAGGGTGTAGGCGATGACATACGAAAGAAACCTTATAGATGATATTGGTGAGATTCGTCCTAGAAAGAACGAGTATATAATAGACTCTATTGAGGCAGAAGAAAATGGCGGAAGTAAAGTAGACGCCAAGAACCATCCTTATAATCAAAAGCTAAAAAAATACGAAGAAGAAAAGAAAAAACTTTTGGCTAAGGCTGATGAAGCTGCCAAAAAAGATCCAAATTACAAACTCGACCAGAAATACTTGAGGGACTTGTATTATAGAAAGTTTATGGCAAATTTCTGTCTAGACTTTTATGAAGAAAACAAGGACTTATCCTATGATAGCGAGCTTGATTATAAGTTATGTAAGTTAGAATATGAGCAAATACCGAAGATTATTGAACATGATTTAATCTTAAAAAGTCAACTAGAAAGAGCTAGCAATAGGCTAGAGAAATTGACTAGCGAAGAAGTAGAAAGAGCCAAAAAGCTAAGCGAAGAAGATAGAATTGTTCTTAAAGAAAAATTCGAATCGGATAATAAGAGCTTAGAGGAATCTTTCAAGAAGGGAAGAATTTCAAAGAAGGCCTTCAAAAGTGAGAAAGAACAACTCAAACAAAAGTTCAAAGACCAGAACAAGAGACTTAATTACAGGAATCCAGAAGTTTCTCTTAAAGAAGAAATAGAATCAATCAAATACAAGATAGACAAAGACTACAAGAAGGAGATGAAAATCCTCGAGGCAGATGAGGCTGAAGCTAGGAGGAGAACTCCAGTAGAGGTGGAAAAGACTTCTGCTTACAGATCAATACTTACCTTCCCAATCCCAGGTCTTGGCCAAATCCTAAACGGTCAATGGCAAAAGGGCCTATTATTTTTGCTAGGCACTTTATTTATCTATCTAATAGCAATACCTTACGCCCTAGGTTTTGGCAACTACCAAGGTGAGGGTATAGCAGGACTTATCTCTCTTGCCCAAGGCGGAAAGAGACTAGATAGATCGATACTATTTATGATTGAAGGTATCTTATCTATTGTATTTGTAGCAATTGCTGCCCTAATTTATATCCTATCTTTTAGGGATGTAAGGACAACTGAGAAAAACGAAATGAAAGGGGTCAGACCTAATAGCTTCTTCGAGACAAAGAAGATGTTAAGGACTGATGGCTTCCCATTTTTAATTACAGCACCAGCCCTAATAGTAATTGTATTTATAGTAATAGTTCCAATACTTACAGCTATAATGATTTCCTTCACTAATATGGACCCACAAAATCAAAACAAGTTCACTTGGGTTGGTCTAAACAACTACTTGACCATAGCTAAGGGCCAGGGTATAGCAGGACAAGCCTTCTGGCATATCTTCGGATGGACTGTGGTTTGGACCTTGCTTGCATCAACACTTGCAATTGTATTAGGCTTTATATTTGCTTTACTAGTAAACAATGAGAGAATTAAGGGAAAGAAGTTCTTTAGAACGGTTTATCTTTTGCCTTGGGCTATACCTGCCTTTATCACAATCATGTTCTTTTCAATAATGACAAGTCGTGGTGGGGTAATAGCAGAAGCACTAAACTCATTATTTAATATAAGTTTGGATATAAAAAACAATACTTTCCAGACAAGGGCTACCCTAATCTTGCTTCAAGGATGGCTAGGACATTCATATATCTTCTTACTTACTACAGGAGTACTCCAAGCTATACCAAAAGACTTATATGAAGCGGCAAGTATTGACGGAGCAACAGGAATTCAAAGAACCTTGAAGATTACAATTCCATTAGTTCTTTTCCAAATCGCTCCAATGCTTATTAACCAATACACCTTTAACTTTAACAACTTCTCAATTATTTACTTGTACAACCAAGGTGGACCATTCAATCCAGAAGTTTATGGTAACCTTGCGGGATCTTCAGATATCTTGATCTCCTACATTTACAAGCTAACGATGGAGAGTCAGTATCAAGCTATAGGTGCTGCGATAACAGTATTTATATCCATAATTCTAATAGTTATTTCATACTTTGGATATAAGAATTCTTCAGCTTTTAAGGAGTATTAATATGTTTAAGAAAAAGAAAAATAGTGATTTATATCTATCAGATCTTCAACCCTTATCTGCTGGCGGAAAGACCTTTCTAACAATTACCTATATTATTTTGTTAATCTGGGCAGCTTTCATCTTAGTTCCATTAGCAATAATGGTTATATCATCCTTTAACGGAAACCAAGGTCAATATATATCGATGTCAGGAGAGTTTATCTTCTCTTTAGATAATTTCAGATATTTGTTTAAGGAAACCCAGTTTCTAAAATGGGTAGTAAACACACTAAAGATAGCAATAGCAACAACCCTGCTTACCCTAATCTTTGTATCTTTTACAGGCTATGCCTACTCAAGATTTAGATTTAAGGGGAAAAGAGCAAGTCTTATAACAATAATGTTAGTTCAGATAATTCCGGCCTTCGCAGGTATTACTGCCTACTATGCGATTCACTCCATAGTAAGTGGAATCATTCCAGTATTTTCAAGATCGGCCATGCTAGTTCTCATATATTCAGGTGGAGCAATCGCTACAAATACCTTTATCCTAAAGGGTTATCTCGATACGATCTCTCCAGAGCTTGACGAGGCTGCAAAGATTGACGGTTGTTCAAATATGCAAGTTTATAGATTAATAATAATGCCACTTGCCCGTCCGATGCTAGCAATAATTGCTCTCCAATGTTTTATTGGACCATTCTTAGATTATATGATGCCAAAAATATTACTGACAAATCCAGGAGAGTACACACTTGCGACAGGACTATTTACACTAATATCAGATGTTAGAAATATGAATCAGCCAGCCTTTGCTGCAGGAGGATTCTTATCTGCTGTTCCTGTAATGCTATTGTTCTTAGCTTTACAAGATGAATTAGTAAGCGGGCTTTCATCAGGTGCAGTTAAGGGATAGGAGTTAAAAATGAAAGTAATTTTAGATAATATAGGAAAGAAATACGAAGGTCGTGAGAACTTCACGATTAGAAATATAAATCTAGAAATAGATGACAATGATTTTTGTGTAATATTAGGTCCGTCTGGTTGCGGCAAGTCAACCCTTCTAAGGATGATTGCAGGACTTAACTCAATTACAGAGGGAACTCTACGTTTTAACGACAAGATCATGAATACAGTCGAGCCAAAAGATAGGGACATTGCTATGGTTTTCCAATCATATGCCCTCTATCCACACATGACTGTTTACGATAATATGGCTTTTTCATTAAATATGAAAAAGGAAAGAAAAGAAGTAATCGATCAAAGAATACAAGATGTAGCAAAGATTCTCCAATTAGAAGATTATCTTTACTCAAGACCATCTGATATATCCGGAGGTCAAAGGCAAAGGGTGGCTTTAGGAAGAGCTATTGCAAGAAACCCAGAAGTATTCCTCATGGATGAGCCTTTAAGTAACCTTGATGCTAAGCTTCGTGAGCACATGAGAGTAGAGATTGTAAGAATCCACAATCAACTAGATACAACAAGTATCTATGTAACTCACGACCAAACTGAGGCTATGACTATGGCTACAAAGATAGTCCTCTTAGATAAGGGAGTTATCCAACAAGTTGGAGCTCCAAATGAGTTCTATCAAAAACCAAACAACCTCTTCGTAGCAGGATTTATAGGCTCTCCTACAATGAATATCATAAAAGGAAAGATCAAAGATGGTCTTTTTGTAAATGATTCAGGAGAGATGAAGGTAAGACCTAGTGATGAAGACCTTGAGAAAATCAAGGCTTACGAAGGAAAAGTTGTTCATCTTGGAATAAGATCTGAAAGATTTATAGCAGAAAAAAGAGACTACAATTCTGTCAATGTTAACATAGAAGTTATAGAGTCCTTGGGTAAGGAGCAACTCCTTTATACAAAACTTAAGGATGGCACAAGCCTAACCATAAGTCAACCAGGATACTTAGACTATGCTATAGGAGAAGATCACGACTTTACCCTAGACCCTGAAGCCCTCCACTTCTTTGATGGCGGGACAACAGAAAGAATCAACTAGAATTAAGAAAGAGCCCTCGAACTGAGGGTTTTTCCTTGTCTAACTTTCAAGCTTTAGGAGAAATCTTTTTACTTCTACTCCATAGGCAAAGCCTCCAATCTTCCCATCAGACCTAATGACCCTATGGCAGGGATAAATTATAAAGAAAGGATTCCTTCCTATTGTATTAGCCACAGCCCTTGTCGCCTTTTTCCTATTTATCTTTTCTGCTATGCTCTTGTAGGTCACCTTTTTCCCGTAGGGTATGTTTCTAAGCTCTTTTACCACTTCTTTTTGAAAGTCAGTTCCCATAATCTCGAGGAGATCGTAAATTGTAAACTCCTTTCTATCACCCCTAAGGTATTCCTCGATTTGTTCAAAGACCTTATCAGTAGCTGGTGTTTTCTGGGATAAGTCGTCCGATTTTTTTACTAAGCTTATAGATTCGATTTTTTTATCGTAGGAGAATTTCAGGATCCCAATCCTACTTTTGTAAAATGCGTATTTCATAAGATAATTATATGTCTTTGGGATAAAGTAGCCAGAGGCGTATAATGATAGAAAGTTAAATAAGAGAAGGGTTAAAATGAATTATAAAGAAAAAATACAAAAAATCGTTAATTATATAAAAAGTGGAGAGAAAGATCCAAAGGACTTTGCTATAGGCTTTGAGTCAGAGCATTTTGTAGTTGATGGTGATTGCCTTGAAACTGTGTCTTATTATGGAGAAGACGGTATAGCTCAATCAATGGAGGAGATTGCTAAAGATTCCTACGAAAAGCATGAGGAAGATGGAAAAATTTTGGGCTTGAGTAAGGAAGGCTTTGATATTTCTGTAGAGCCAGCCAGTCAATTTGAAATCGCTCTTAACGCTCGCAGAAAAATTGATGACTTATACGAGGATTATAAAAGAGCTATGGCAGAGATTGTCCCAGTTTTTGAAAAGAAGGGTCAAGTTTTAGCGAGTGTTGGCTATCATCCAAAAAGCAAGATAGAAGATATCAAGATTATCCCAAAAAAGAGATACGACTATATGTATGAATATTTTAGAATTAATGGGGGAGCCTACGCCCACAATATGATGAAGGGAACGGCAAGTCTTCAATGCGCTATAGACTACGCAGACGAAGAAGATTTTAGGAAGAAATACTTTGTGGCAAACGCCCTTTCCCCTTTCCTCTATTCGATCTTCGATAATGCCTATATTTTCGAAGGAGAAGTTTATAATAAGAGGAATCTCCGTCAGATGATTTGGGATAATTGTGACAGGCAAAGAACAGGAGTCTATCCATTTGCCTTTGATGATGACTTATCTTATGAAAAATATGCAGAAGAAATCCTGAATACAGACATAATATTCGTCCATGAAAATGGAGAAGATAATTACAAGGGAAGACTTAAGTTTTCAGAAGTGATGGATAAAGACTCAAGCGATGAGATGATTTTCCATGCCCTATCTATTGTATTTCCAGATGTAAGAGCTAAGAGATATATAGAAATTAGGATGCCAGATGAAGTGCCTTATCCATATAACTTTGCAGCTCTAGCCTTAATCAAGGGACTTTTCTATGATGAAGAAAATCTTGATAGACTCTATGAGATTTTTGCCGATATGGATTATAGGTCACTTACAAATCTTAGAAGTAGGACTGAAAGATACGGCCTTCATGCGACCTACAAGGATAAGGAAATCTATAAATGGGGCCTAGACTTTGTAGATATGGCGAAAAGATCTCTAGAGGATGAGGCTAATTATCTAAAGCCTTTGAGGGAAATCCTTGAAGAAGGAAAGAGTCCTAGGGATATCTACGAAAGCCTATACAAGAAAGATCCGACAGAAGCAATAAGAGTCTTTTCTGCCAATGAATCCCTAAGGAAGATGTAATGGCGAAAGCAAAAAAAGCTTATGAATGTACTTCCTGCGGCCATACCCAAGGAGTTTGGGCTGGTCAATGCCCGGAATGCGGTAAGTGGGGGAGCATGCATGAGGTTATTGTTGATAAAAAAGCTACTAAGCAAAACATAGTAGTAGAAGATAAAAATGCCAAAAAGCTTAAATCTATCGCCCTAGATGAGTCTGAAAGGATAAAATCAACCTATAGTGAGTTTGATAGGGCTGTGGGAGGAGGGCTGGTGAGAGATTCAGTTTCGATTCTTACAGCAAGACCTGGGGCAGGAAAGTCCACCCTCCTCCTTCAACTTTCAAAGTCCTACGCAGATAATGGCCTTAAGGTAATATATATTTCTGGAGAAGAGAGCGAAAGCCAAATCAAGTCACGCGCAGACAGGATTATATCTGACCTTTCTGAAAATATCTGGATTCTTTCGACAAACTCAATGGACCTTGCAATGAAGGAAATAAAAAATGTTGATGCAGATATAGTTTTTCTAGACTCTATCCAAACCTTTAGCCTGGCAGAACTTGATAATAAACAAGGAAGCCCGACCCAAACTATAGAGGTCGCCAACAAGGCGGTAGATATAGCGAAGGATAGCGAAAGAAAAAGGGCTGTTATAATGATAGGCCATATGACCAAAAAAGGAGAGATGGCAGGTCTTAGGACCCTGGAGCACTTGGTAGATACGGTTTTAGTCCTTGATGGAGAAAGCGAAGAGGACCTAAGGATTTTAACTTCGACCAAAAATAGATTCGGTAGAACTGGAGAAATCGGCCTATTTTCTATGGATGAAGACGGGCTAAATGAAATCACAAATCCTAGTGAGTATTTTATCACAGAAAGAAGCGAAGATATAGAAGGATCAGCCATTTCTGTAACCAAGGAGGGATCGAGACTCTTAGAAGTAGAGATAGAATCTCTAGTATCAAAATCCTTCATGCCTTACCCACAAAGGATAGGAGACTCCCTAAGAAGAGATGACCTAAACACCTTAATCTCAATTCTTCAGGAAAGAGCAGGCCTAAATCTTTATGACTACAATGTTATAATCAAAACAACAGGAGGCATCAAGCTAAGCGAGCCTTCAGTAAATCTAGCTATAATGGTCTCAATCGCCTCATCCTTGATGAAGGTACCAGTTTCCGACAAGAGTGTCTTCATAGCAGAAGTAGGACTTACAGGAGAGCTTAAGAAGGTTCCTCAAATCAAACAAAGGCTAAAAGAAATTGAAAGATTAGGCTATAAGAAAGCTTTCGTAGCCAAAAACTCCATCGATAGCAAAGACTTTAAGGACCTAAAGATCTATCAACTAGCAAATATCAGACAGGTCATAGACCAGGTACTAGTAAAAGAATAATCCTTTATTTAATTAAGCTAGGACTTTAAAATGTTATAAATTCATCCTAAAAATTTAAAGAAAATTGTAGCGAAACTTAGGAATTTGCAAATTGAAAACGTGTGTAGTATAATCAGAGGACAAAGGAAAAATAAAAGGAGAATTATATGAAAAACATAAAATCATACGCAGCAATCGCAGCACTAGCCCTTGCTCTTACAGCTTGTGGAAACAATGCTAATGATGCTAAGAAAGAAGATGCTTCTACTGACGTAGCAACAGGAGAAACAACAGAAAAAGTTGGTGAAGCTACAGCAGCAGGTTACGGTGGAGATATCAAAGTTAAAGTAACTATGGATGGAGAAACAATCAAAGACATCCAAGTTGACCACACAGAAACAGAAGGAGTTGGAGCAGACGCAGTTCCAACTCTAGTCGAAGAGATCAAAAAGAACAACGGTACTGAAGGCGTAGATAACGTATCTGGCGCAACAGTAACAAGCGAAGCTCTAAAAACAGCAGTAGACGATGCAATCAAGGCTGCAAAATAATTAAGAAACATTAAGCTCTAAAGTCTAGTCCCTTAAAAAGATTAGTCTTTAGGGCTTTTCTAATATTTAAAAGCAGATAAAATGAAAGCTGAAAAATACTTGCAAGTCTTAGCCTAATACTTGCCCTAAGATCTTGTGCTTTTCAAAGTCCAAAGACAAAAGAAGATACGAAAGAAGTCAAGATAAAGAAAGTCAATCAAAAGAATCTAAGAGAGCTTCTAACACAGAAGAAATCTTCAAAGAAAACATATCAATCCCAGGCCTATACGTTGAAGGAGAAGTTCATGGGGCAAAAATAGACTCGGTGGTAATGCTGTAACTGATATAGTAGTATTTGGAAGAAATTCTGCAAAGTCAGCAGAAGAATGTATTGAGAAATAAAAATAGACTAAGAACTCTCAAATTATGATTAAATCAATTCTCTAGGGCTCTTTTACTAATCTTTTTATGATTATGCATTTATTTTAAGGTAAGATATAAGAATAATTTACATAATCTTTACAATTAAAAAAATAAATTAGCTATAATTATATTAGGGGGATGATTAGATGGGAGAAAATTTATTAGAGATTAAAAATCTTAAATCATGGTATGTTAAGGACAAACTTATCCTTAAAGGTTGTGATTTTTCTATAGGAGAGAATGAAAATCTTGCCCTAGTAGGAAGTAATGGATCAGGTAAAACTACAATGATAAAGACTATATTAGATATTCTTCAAACCTATAGGCTAGATTCATTTACTTACAAGGGAAGTAAGACTGACTTTAAGGATAAAGATTTTAAGCTAGACAGAATAGGCGTATTTTCTGAAGACAATGCCTTTAAGTATTGGACTTTCAATGAATATATCAAGTTTTTACATAAGGTCTATAGAAAAAATAGAGATGAGAAATACGAAAAATATATGATAAATAATTTTCACTTTAATGAATATATAGATTCTCCTGTCACTGACCTATCCTTTGGGAACAAGAAGAAATTTTTCATAATAGCAGCCCTAAGCCTTAAACTTCCTCTAGTAATCCTCGATGAGCCAGTAGATGGCCTTGACTTTGAATCAACTATATTTCTCTATAAACTGATAAAAGACTACAAGAAATATGGATCTATATTAATGGCTAGCCATATTTTGGAGAGTATAAAGGAATCATGCGATTACTATATTCTTCTAGATAAGGGAAAGTTACATCCTAAAAGAAAGGTAGGTAAGGATCTTAGAATACATGATATTTTAGGAAATATCGAGGGTAATTACTATGATTAAAGTATTTATCAAAGATCTTTTTTCAAAATCTCAACTTATAAAATATCTTTTAGCAGCAGCCCTTATATACTATGGACTCGATTACTATACAAAAAATAATGAGCTTAATGTAGAAATTAATATAAATTTGCTTATCTATATATCTTTGGCAATTATTTTAACCATATATTTCTTTATAAAAACTTATACAAGTAGAGAAAATATAGAAGTATACTATGCTCTTCCTTTTAGTAAAGAGGAGGTAAATTCCAATCTTATATTAGCACTTATCCTAGATACTTGTTTAAGAAAAATACTTTTGATATTTATTCTCTTTTACTATTTAGGTGCAAGGCTGGATTATTATATACTTCTACTAGTGATAACTCCTATAATGTGCGTTACGGGATCCCTTCCTAGTAGTGCAAATATAGGAAAGCTGAGAAAATATCTCACTTTTCTTATATCTATTGGACTGATTGCTTTTCTATTTTTTACTTACTTTAAATTTGATAAAATTCATAGGCATATAAGTTATATCATAAGCTTGATTATATATATAATTTTTATAAAGAAATTTTATCTAAGATATGTCCAGTTTAGTTTTAAAAAAGCTTCTGGAAGTTTTAAGATTAGCATAGGCAATTACTTTTTAAAATTTATCCTAGCAGAAAATATTTATATAGTAAACACATTAGGTATAATCGCAATGCTGATATTTCTAAGGATCTTTATGCCAGGAGATATTAAACTTCCAATTTCTCTGGCTATTGCTACAGTAAATACGCCCCTACTTACAATATTTTCTACAGATGATAAACTTACAGAATATAAATCCATGCTTCCTGAGACCTTTAAATCTCTAGATAAGGATTATATAAAAGTTTTATTTTCTTATTTTTTGCTAATACATTTGGTGATATTAGGGCTAAACTATAAATATGTATCCATTAAACTAGTGGGATTAGTTATAGCTCTTACAATAATAGATACGGTTATATCCTTTATGATGGAGAAAAAATACCCTATTAAGGGAAAGAAAACTACTGTAGAAATCTGGAGATCGCCTAGAAAATATATTTTGGGCATTCTTGTGTTTTTACTTAGTTTTGTAATTTTTGTCTTGTAATATTTTTAGGTGTAAATTTAAGGAGAGTGTAATGGGAAAGAAAGTATTTAGAATAATTATTGCGATAATATGGTTTATCGCAGCAGGTCTGTGTTTTAAGAGAAATGAGATAGTCTTAGCTATTATAAGTGGAGTTTTAGCTATAGCATTTTTGTATAAGGGAATTGCTTCCGAAGAAGTTGGAGAGTAAGAGATAGAAACATCCAAGAATACCAAAGATAAAGGAGTGATATGTCAGAAGGGGTAAATATTCTGATATATCACTTTTTTAATGGCAGATTTGCTAAGAAAATCTTATTAATAACAACTATCAAATCATATCTTTTTCGGTAAAATAATATTGAGGTGAAAAAATGATTAACAAAGATAAATTTAAAGACTTAGACGAGAAATTTTATGCCGACAGGGCAAATGTGATTGCCCAAAGTGCAGTAACAAGAAACGGAATTACAGAAGCTGCAATCGACCCTGACGTGATCAAGGACATGCGCCACTCTTTTTCGATTGAGCTTAAGCAAGGAGAGATAACAGATCAAAAGCAATCCGGTCGTTGCTGGATGTTCTCCGCCCTAAACACAATGAGATATAGGATAATCAAGGATTATAATCTTGAGACTTTCGAGCTTTCCCAAGCCTATCCCCTATTTTTTGATAAGCTAGAAAAGAGCAATTATTTTCTTGAATCTATAATAAAAACTGTAGACGAAGACCTCCAAGGAAGACTAGTAAAACACATCTTAGCTGATCCCTTGGGAGATGGGGGCCAATGGGACATGTTCGTAAACTTAGTCAACAAATACGGAGTTGTACCAAAATACGCCATGCCAGAAGTTAAATCTTCATCTGCTACCAGAGAGATGGATGCTTATCTTACCAAAATGCTAAGATCTTTTGCCAAAGACTTAAGAAATGCCCACAAAGAGGGAAAGAGCCTAGAAGACTTAGAGGCTATGAAAGATGGTTTCAATGAAGATATCTACAGGGCCCTAAGTGTAATTTTAGGAACTCCACCAAAGAAAATCGACTTTGAGGCAAGGGATAAGGACGATAATTATATAAAGGAGACAGGCCTTACTCCTAAGGAATTTTTCGACAAATATGTGAAGATGAATCTAGACGATTATATTTCTTTAATAAATGGCCCTACCGAAGATAAGCCATTTAACGAAACTTTTACGGTAGATTATCTGGGCAATGTCGTAGAAGGTAAGGAAGTTAAATACCTAAATCTTCCTATAGACGATTTAAAAAAGGCTGCTATTAAACAACTTAAGGATGGCTTTCCTGTATGGATGGGCTGTGATGTAGGCCAAAGCTTTATCAGAGAGGAAGGAATCCTAGATACTAAGGCCTTTAATATCAAAGAAATCTTCGACCTAGACTTTGAAATGACTAAGGAAGAAAGACTCGACTACTCAGAAAGCTTGATGACTCACGCCATGGTATTCACAGGAGTTGACTTTGATGAAGACGGAAATCCAGTAAGATGGAAGATAGAAAATTCTTGGGGAGATAGGGCAGGAAACAAGGGCTATCTAGTAATGAGCGATGCTTGGTTTGATGAATATATGTATCAAATCGCAGTAGATAAGAAATATCTAACAGAAGATCAAAGAAAGGCTTGGGACAAAGACCCAATCCACCTAAAACCATGGGACCCAATGGGATCTCTTGCAAGATAGATAAGGGCCTTTGGGCCTTTTTCTTTTGGGATTAAATTTCACTTTTCCTAAAATTTATTATAAGATAAGAGTAAGAAAAAGATAGAGGAGATTTTATGGAGAAAATTTTATTTCTAGAAGGAAAATTCAGAGAGAAAATCTGGGGAGGAAAGAGACTTAGAGAAATCTATTCTTATGATATCCCTTCAGATAAGACAGGAGAATATTGGGCTATTTCCGATATGGGAGATATGAGTTCTATCATTACTAATGGAGAATATAAGGGCAAAAGCTTAGAAGAAGTTTACCAAAAGCACAAGGAGCTTTTTGGAAATCCGAAAGATGCGACCCTTCCCCTCCTTGTTAAGATTATAGATGCCAACACTGACCTATCAATCCAAGTTCACCCAGATGATGCTATGGCAAGAGAGCTTGAAGACTCTAGAGGAAAGACCGAATGCTGGTACATCCTAAACGAAGAGCCTGCCTCAATTATCTATTGCCTTAAGGTAGATGATAAAAACGAGGCTATAAAACTCATTGACGAGAGAAAGTGGGATGAGCTTTTAAGAGAAGTCCCAGCTAAGAAGGGAGATTTCTTTTTCGTAGAAGCAGGCACAGTCCATGCCATAAAGAAGGGATCTCTAATCCTAGAAATCCAACAAGCAAGCGATATAACCTACAGACTCTATGACTATGATAGAAGAGATGATGATGGAAAGCTAAGGGATCTTCATATAGAAGAATCCAAGAAGGCAATTAAAATAAATAAAAACAAAGAAAAAATAAAAGAATTCGAAAGAGAAGGCCTTAAGGGAAGGGTTCTTACCCAAAATAAATACTTTGAAGTTTATGAATATAAGATAAATGGAAGAAGCGAATTTATAAAAGAAAATCCTTATAGCCTTTGGAGTGTAGTTGGTGGACGTGGAGAGATTTTAATAGATGGAAAGTCTTATGAGATTAAGAAGGGAGACTTCTTTATCCTAACAGATGAGGTCAAAAAATTTGAGCTTAGAGGAGAAATAAGTCTTGTAGAATCCTTTACGGTAGAGGATAAAACATTTGCATAAGGAATAAATGAAAATATTTTCAAAAGATGCGAGGGATGGATAAATATACTGAAAATGTGTTTATTACACCATTTTCTTGCATTTTTTATGCGGATATTATAAAATAATATTAGCGATAAGCGAATTTACATAATAGTAAATCCTTTTCATAAATTATATGTAAGGAGCAAGAATGGCGAACTTAAAATTAGAACATATAGATAAAATTTATCCTAATGGAGTTCAAGCAGTATTTGATTTTAATCTAGAAATTGAAGATAAGGAATTCATAGTTTTTGTAGGACCTTCTGGTTGTGGAAAGTCTACAACACTTAGAATGATTGCAGGTCTTGAAGAAATCTCTGAGGGGAATTTATACATTGATGGCGAGCTTATGAATGAGGTAAGTCCTAAGAATAGAAATATCGCTATGGTATTTCAAAACTACGCCCTCTATCCACACATGACAGTTTTTGACAACATGGCTTTTGGTCTTAAGCTTCAAAAGGTAGACAAGGCTGAGATTAAGAAAAAGGTAGAAAGGGCAGCAGAAATGCTCGAGTTGACTAATCTTTTGGATAGAAAGCCTGCAGCCTTATCTGGAGGACAAAGACAAAGAGTTGCCCTAGGACGAGCCATAGTAAGAGAAGCTGATATCTTCCTTATGGATGAGCCTCTATCTAACCTAGATGCTAAGCTTAGGGTTCAGATGAGAACAGAAATATCCAAAATTCACGACCAGCTTGATACTACAACTATTTACGTAACCCACGATCAGACTGAGGCTATGTCAATGGCTTCAAGGATTGTAGTAATGAAAGATGGCTATATGCAACAGGTTGGAACTCCAGAAGAAATCTATGACTCTCCAGCTAATATCTTCGTTGCAAACTTTATTGGATCTCCTCCAATGAACTTCTTTAATGGAAAAGTTATAAATTCCAAAATACAAGTTGGTAATGACGAAATTCCACTAACTAATGAGCAAAAAGAAGCTTTAAAATCCTACGAAGCTAAGGAAATAATAGTTGGAATAAGACCAGAATCATTTGCTGTTAGTAGCGAAGAGGAAAGTGCTAAATCAATTAAAGCAAGGATAGAAAATATAGAAATGCTTGGCGATGAATCTATTCTTTATGCAAGAGCGGAAGAAGCTGCAAGTCAGATAGCAGTAAAGGTCCAAGGAAAGTTTAAAGGAATAGATAAAAACGACGATATAAATCTAGATATAAACTTAGATGAAATCCACCTATTTGATAAAGATACATCAATGAGAATTGTATAATGCAAGCTTTATCGAAATCTTTGGGCAAAGTCGGAGAGCTAATACTCTTCGTCCTTTTGTCTATAGTATATACTAGCTTGATAATATCACCCTTAATCTTGATAAATATCCTAATCGAGGGAAGTCTTATAAAATATATTTTATTATTTATTCCCTTAATTGGCCTTTTGGCCCTAGCTTTAGAAAGGGAGTTTATTGCAGTAAAGGCAGTTTTTATTGATTATAAGTCTTATTATAGGTCTTATTTTAAAGATGTCTTCGGAGAAAAGTTCATCAGAAAGTATTTGACTTATTCATTGATATTTAGTCTCTACTTTTACTTCTCCGATGCCTTGAGAATCCTAGAAAGTGATGTACTAGTCCTCTTTGTATTTAGGATATTTTTAAGCTTAATATTTAGGGATATTATTTTCTATACAATACTTCAAAGGGCTTTTAGAGAAGATGTCGGATTCATCAAGACTATCAAGAATTCTTGCTTATTAACATTTAGATTCCCAATATATGCAATTATTATCGGCTTTGTCTGGGAAGTTATAGAAAGTTTACTTATTACAAATATTCTTTGGACTTATGTCTTAGTAATTATAATTGGATTTTTGGGAACTTTCATAAATGAGACTAAAGTCAAGAACTTATAAGGAAGGTTAAAATGGAAAATAAAAATCAGGGTCAAGTAAAAGTAATTGACCAAAAGGAATTAGAAAGAAGAAAGAAAAAAGCCAAAAAACCATTTAGCCAAAGATTTAAGAAGAACCTACCTCTTATGGCCTTCTGTCTACCAGGCTTTATATGGTTTGCCATAATGAGCTATTTGCCTATGTTTGGGGTAATCATCCCCTTTAAGAACTACAAGGTTTTTTCTAAGAATTTCTTCTATAACCTCTTTCATAGCGAATGGATTGGTTTTGATAACTTCAAGTTTTTCTTCCAAAGCAATGACGCTTGGATTATCATAAGAAATACGATTTTGTACAATGCTTGCTTTATAGTTGTAAATATAGTTCTTGCTATGTTTACCGCCATAGCTCTTCATGAGCTTTTAAATAGAAAAGCTGCGAAGTTCTATCAGACCTCGCTCTTTCTGCCATATTTCTTATCTTGGGTTGTAATCTCTTATGCAGTATTTGCCTTTCTATCACCAGATAAGGGCTTGATAAATGCTCTAATTATGAAATTCGGTGGTAGAAGTAAGAATTGGTACACAACGAAGACTTGGTGGCCTGTGTTTTTGGTAATCATTAATGCTTGGAAGGGCTTAGGTTATAACACTGTAGTTTATCTATCGGCCCTATCAGGAATCGACAAGACATATTACGAGGCAGCTGTAATGGATGGGGCGAGCAAGTGGGAGCAGATAAAATACATCACTATACCAATGTTAAAGCCTGTTGTTACTGTTTTATTTATAATGAGTCTTGCTAATATATTTAGAGCTGACTTCGGTTTATTCTACCAAGTACCAAGGGATTCAGGGCCTTTGTATTCAGTTACAAACGTAATAGATACTTATGTATTTAGGGCTCTTATGAAAAACGGTGATATAGGCCTATCATCAGCCGTATCCCTTCTCCAATCAGCAGTCGGAGCAGTCCTAATTATCGGCGCCAATAAGATTGTCAAAAAATATGATCCAAAAAGATCACTTTTCTAGGAGGATATATGCAAAAAGTAAATAAGAAAAAGCATTTTGATCCCTTAGAAGTAAGTAAGGGAGCTAACATAGGATTAAATATATATCTGATTCTACTAACTATATCAGCGATTTTGCCCTTCCTATTTGTATTCATAATTTCAATTACGGATGAGTCAACGCTTGCAACAAATGGTTATAGTTTGTTTCCAGAAAAAATAAGCTTCGATGCCTACAAGCTAATTTTTGCCTCTGGTTCATCTATAGTCCAAGCCTACAAGGTATCGATATTTATAACAGTGGTTGGTGTAATATTAGCCCTAATCCTTACGACCTTATATGCCTACGCCCTATCCAGAGATGACTTTGAATTCAAAGGATTTTTTACAAAAGTCTCAACTATTCCAATGTTATTTTCCGGAGGACTTGTAGCAAGTTATCTAGTAATGACACAATTTTTAGGTCTTAGAAATTCGGTTTGGGCCTTGATCCTTCCCTTACTTCTAGGAACCTTTAATATAATAATAATGAGGACGTTTTTTCAAACAAGTATACCCAAAGCCTTGATTGAGGCGGCAACGATTGATGGAGCCAATGAATTTCAAATATTTTTTAAAGTAGTGCTTCCTCTATCCTTGCCAGTACTTGCAACAATTGGACTATTCTTAACATTAGGTTATTGGAATGATTGGTATAACGCTATGCTATATATAGACGACTTAGATAAAATACCTGTCCAATATCTCTTAATTAGAATACAAAATTCAACGGCCTTCCTCGCATCAAGAGGTAGCCAAATAGGAGGTGTAGCGAATCAGGCGATGAAAACTTTGCCACAGGAGACTTTGAGAATGGCTATAGTAGTTATAACAACTGCGCCAATTGCCATAACATATCCATTCTTCCAAAGATACTTCATAAGTGGCCTAACACTGGGAGCAGTTAAGGAATAATTCATTAATAAGGAGGGAAAAAATGAATTTAGTTAAAAAATTTGCTTACACATCAATGGCTCTAATGCTTGCTCTAGGCATTTCAGCTTGTGGAAACAATGACGGGAATGAAGAAGATGAAAACAAAACCGAAACTAGCGAAAGCGTAGATAACAAAGAAAACAAAGACGATAAAAAAGATAAAAATGCTAAAGATGATGAAGTTCCTACCCTAACTTATCTTAATATAGGAACTCCACAAGCAGGAACGGAAGAGACAGTAAGTAAGATTAACGAATACCTTGATGAAAAAGAAGCTGGCTATCACTTAAATCTAGTCTTCTATGATTGGGGAGATTATGAACAAAGACTTCAACTTGCTTCATCAACAGGAGAAGATTGGGATCTAGCCTTTACTGCAAGCTGGGCAGGACCTTACAAGACTCTAGTATCACAAAATGCTTTGATGGATCTAACAGACTTAATGAAAGACAAGGAATTTGTTGATTTAATCAATCCTGACATGCTAAAAGGTGTTAGTGTAGACGGCAAGGTTTACGGAATCCCTGCAGCATATCCTGGAGTTGTTGCAGCCAACCAATTCGTATGGACTAAGAGCATGGTTGATAAATACAATATCGACTATAAAAATATCCAAAACATAGACCAATTAGAGCCTATCTTTGAAGAAGTAAAAGAAAAAGAAGGCGTCCAATATCCATTTGGTGTATCTAAGGACTTCTTGTTCGCTATGCCAGAGCCTGTATATCAAGTTACAGATGGGGTAGCTGTAAGAGAAGAAGATGGCAAGCTTAAGGCTTACAACTTATATGCGGATGATCTTTATAAAGAACAAATCATGAAGATGAAAGATTATATGGACAAAGGATACATCTCACCATCAGCTCCACAAGTTGAGCCAGGAACAGTAATGCCAGAAAACGAAGTTCTACTAACAGAAGGTGAAGGAGAACCAGGATCAGCCGCTATATGGTCAGTTGCACCACGTAACGAAGTAGTATCAAATATAATTGGAGATAAGGTTCTTATATCTAACGACAAGGCTACAGGAAAAATGATTTCTATCAACTCACAAACTGATAAGGCAGAGCTTGCAATGGACTTTATCAACAGAATGTTCACAGACAAAAACCTACAAGATATGCTATCTTATGGTGTTGAAGGCAAAAACTTCGAATATAAAGACGGAAAAGTTGTAAAACACAACAAGGATTCTGATGGCGTAGATAACGATTACGATGTACCATCATTTACCTTCCTATGTGCCTTCAACAGAACTCCACTAGACGGAGCTCCTGGAATTGGCGATGAAGAATTCGACAAGGAAGCAAAAGAATTTGAAGACAAGCTAGTGGCATCTCCAGTACTAGGATTTACCCTAGATGAATCAAAAATCGCAACAGAAATAGCAAATATTCAACAAACACAAAGCGAATACACCATCAACCTTAAGACAGGTGCCTTTGACGAAAGTTACTATCAAGAATTCCTAGATAAACTAAATACAGCAGGAATCGAAAAGGTAATAGAAGAAGTACAAGCACAATTAGATAATTGGGAAGGCGCTGATAAGCAATAAAAGAAAGCAGGAGAGATGAATTTACTAAAAAAACTTAGCATAAGCACACTCCTAGTTGGACTTAGCCTAAGTCTTTCTAGTTGTGGAGGGGATTCCGGTAATAAAGAAGAAGTCAAAAAAGATTCGGAAGAAATTCCTACCATAACATACTATGATGTAGGAACTCCCCAAGAAGACACAGGAGAGGTAGTAGAAGCAATAAATGAATATCTAGATAAATCTGATGCAGGATATCACCTAAACCTACAATTCTTCGATTGGGGCGAATATGAACAAAGACTTCAGCTTGCCTCAAATGCGGGAGATGACTGGGATATAGCCTTTACAGCTAACTGGTCTGGTCCTTACAAAAACTTAGTAGAAAAGGGAGCTTTCGCAGATATAACAGAGCTTATAGATGAGAAAGGTAAGGCCATAAAAGATTCTCTTTCAGAAGACGTGTTAAAGGGAGCTTCTATAGAAGGAAGATTGTATGGCGCGCCAGCAGCTGCTAAAAATGTTGTTCCAGGAAATTATTTCGTTTGGAATAAAGCTTATGTAGATAAATATAAGATTGACATAGAAAGTGTAAAGACTATAAAAGATCTTGAACCTTATCTTAAAGAGGTCAAGGAAAATGAGGATACAGTAGATTATCCTTTCAACATAGTAAGTGATTTCCTCTTGCAAACACCAACTCCACAGTCTGAAGCGACACCAGGAGTTGCCGTAAAAGAAGAAAATGGAAAGCTCATCGCCTACAACAGCTGGGCTGATCCAGAGCTTAAGAAACAGTTAGACGTTCTAAAAGACTATATGGACAAGGGTTATATTAACCCATCAGCTCCTCAGATGAATGCCGGAGATGGAGAAGAAGGTGATAGGTGGCTGGTAACAAAAGCTGAAGGAGGGCCAGATTCAGATGGGATTTGGTCTAACTCCTTCAAAAGCGAAGTCATATCCTCCCCAGCAGGTAACAAAACAATAGTAACAAATCAAAAAGCTACTGGTTCTCTTGCCGCTATCAACTCCCAATCTGAGCACAAAGAATTGGCTATGGATTTTCTAAATAGAATGTATAGCGATAAGGAGCTTATGAGGTATCTAACTTATGGAATAGAAGGTAAGCACTATGATTTAGTAGATGGAAAGGTTGAAAAGTACGAAGATACTAAATATGACGTACCAGCCTTTACCTTCCTAGCCTCTGAAAATATGACACCACTTACTACATCTGAAGATTCTGACACGCCAGAAGCTAAGGAAAAACTAGATAAGTTTTTAGAGAATTTAGAGCCTTCTCCTATACTAGGTTTCAACTTTGATAGGAAAAGCGTTGAAAGCGAGGCAGGAAATGTTGAACAGACAATTTTCGAATACGAGAAAAATCTCAAAACAGGTGCCTTTGATGAAGACTATTATCAAGAATTCTTAGATAAGCTTAATACTGCTGGAATTGATAAGTTGATAGAAGAAGTCCAAAACCAATTAGATAATTGGGATAGGAAATAGAAGTGAAAAAGACTTATGTTTAGGCATAGGTCTTTACTTTTGCAAACTATAATGAAAATTGTTTCATTTATTGGAAGTTTTTTTGAGAAATTAGAAAAGATTTAGGAGTTAATATGTTAGAAAAAAGAGGCCTTATTGAAGGGTTCTATGGAATCCCTCGGAGCTTTGAAGAAAGAATGTCTATGATTGGCTTTCTATCTGATATTGATATGAACCAATATGTCTACGCACCAAAGGATGACCCTTACCACAATGTAAAATGGAGAGAGCCTTATCCAGATGAGAAATTAGCTGAGATAAGTGAGCTTGCCAGTCTTTCAAAAAATAAGGGAGTCGATTTTGTTTGGGCCATCCATCCAGGACAAAATTTGATAGATTTTAATTTATATGAAGAAGAAATTGAAAAACTATTCGCTAAGTATGATAGCCTTCATGGAGCTGGAGTGACCTCATTTGCTCTTTGCATGGACGATATAGATAGGGACTTAGCCTATGAGCAAAGAGAATTTCATTTAAGATTAGTGAAAGATATCTTAAAGAAACTTAAAAGTTATGAAAACGAAAAACTTTTGTTTGTCCATCCTTGGTATAACAGTGCCTGGATTGATGCGAAGGGGGAGGAATACTTTAAGCTATTCAGAAATCTAGATAATTTAGAAATTATGCGGACGGGCTATGACGTAGTTGTTCCTATAACAAAAACTTCCCAAGAAAGATTTACAGAGATTTCCCAAAAAGAAGCCAATATTTGGTTTAACTGGCCTGTAAATGACTATCTAAGAGATAGAATATTTATGGAAATATTTGAGTTTTATGATTCAAGCGAGATAAACTACAAGTCAATCCTAACAAACCCGATGAATCAGGCAGAGCTAAGCAAGATATCTATATATCAAATAGGAGAATTTGCCAAAGATCCAGCTGGCTTCGTCCCTATCGAATCTTTCAAAAGGGCCTTAGCCTATATAGATAAAAAAGTAGCTTCTGAGCTTTTTATCATAGCTGATTCCTTCTTTGCCTCAGGAGTTTATGATAGATTTGATGATAAGAAATATAAGGAAGATGGGGAAATTGCCCTAGCTTATAGGGAAAAAGACTTTGAAAAAGTGAAAAACTTGCTTGATAAGAAGTTAGCTGCTATAGATTCATACTTCAAAAACTACACTAATGACAAGTTGTACGAGGAAGTAAGGTCATTTTTCACTTCCCTATCATATCTATCAGAAGCTGTTAAGGCAGCAATGGATAAAGACTTTAAGAAAGCTTCGGACTTTTATGATAAGTGTAGGGATTGTAGGGTGAAAATCTATAAAGAATTTAGCTTAGATACTATAGAAGAAAGACAGGTCAAAACTTCTAGAGTCTTAATGAAAATCTATGAGGAGCTTACGGAGGAAATAGAAAAATGAAAAAGACTATCCATGTAGTAAGTCATACTCACTGGGATAGAGAATGGTATATGCCCTATGAGAAGCACCATATGCGTCTAATAGACCTTATGGATGGGGTGATAGAAGCCTTTAAGGATCCTGATTTTAAGTATTATTGGCTTGATGGTCATTATCTTCCTATAGAGGACTATCTAGAAGTTAAGCCAGAAAATAGAAAGATAATCGAGGAATTGATGAAGGATGGTAAGCTTAAGCTAGGTCCTTGGTATATCTTGCAAGATGCCTTTCTCACAAGTGGAGAATCTAATATCAAAAATCTAAGTCTAGGAATTAAAAGTATAGAAAAATGGGGAAAGCCTTCGATGATTGGTTATTTTCCAGATACTTTTGGTAATATTGGTCAGGCTAGCCAAATTCTTAAAAAAGCAGGAATAGAGGTCGCCTACTTTGGAAGAGGGGTCAAGGCTACAGGCTTTGATAATGTAGTTATAGATGATTTCACTTCAAAGAATTCAGAGATTTATTGGAAAGCTCCAAATGGGGATGAGGTCTTGGGGATTCTTTTTGCCAACTGGTATAGCAATGGATTAGATATTCCAGAAGATGAGTCTTCTCTTAGATCTTATATGGATCAGAAGATAGAAGATATGGAAAAGTATGCCTCAACTAACCAATTGCTCTTGATGAACGGTTGCGACCATTCCCCTGTTCAAAAAAACATAGGTCAAATCATAAAAAAGGCCAACGAGCTTTATGAAGATTATGAATTTGTTCACTCAAATTTGGACTTGTATTTTGAAAGCGTAAGAAAAGAAGTTAAGGAGATCGACACTATAAAAGGCGAGCTTAGAAGTCAAACGACTGATGGTTGGTGGACTCTGAATTCGACATCATCTTCTAGATATTATCTTAAAAAATACAACAAGACTTTGGAGATGAGACTTGAAGAAGTCATCCAGCCGCTTTTTACTCTCTTTGTCGAAAAGGAAGACTATCCTAGAGAAAAGATTGATTATTTCTATAAAAATCTCATCAAAAACCATCCTCATGATAGCATATGTGCTTGTTCTGTTGATTCGGTCCATGATGGAAATCTCAGACGCTTCAAGTCTGTAAGCGAAGGTCTTGATTATCTTTATGATTTAGCTAGGGAAAAAATTAGAGAAAATACCCAAAATACTAAGAAAAATAGTATCTGTGTTATAAATACCCTTCCCTACAGGAGGCTTAAGGAGGTTGAAAGAGAAATAGAAGTTGATAAGAAGTTTTTCGGTATAGATTTCCCAGAAGTTTATGATAGTTTATCCACAAAAGAGATAAAAAGCTACAAGCTAGTTGATGAAAAAGGCGAGGAGATTCCTGCTGAGATTAGATATTTGGGAACTGGATTTTCCTATGAGCTTCCTAATGATAAATTTAGAAAACCTTACTTTGCCAACAAAATAAAGATTCGTTTTAGCCTAGAACTTGATCCTTTTGAGAAGAAAATTCTAAGTTTGGTAGAAGGAAGGTCTTCCTTCGAATCTAAAGAAATAGAAAAAAACATAGTTGAAAATGCTTACTATAGGATAGAAATTAAGGAAAAGGCAAGTCTCGATATTTATGATAAGATAAATCAAATAACCTACAAGGATGTCCTCACCATAGAAGATACTGGTGATATAGGAAATGAGTATATTTATAGACAGTCTTCCGATAATGTAAGGATTCTTGGTGGACAATTGATAGATAAAAAAATCATCAGAGAAAATGATAAGACAATCATAAAGCTTAGGGAAAAATTCTCCTTGCCGGAAGGGGCGGAGGATAGGCTTAAGGATGAGCAAATCCGCCTTAATGACATCACAAGGAGAAAGGCTAATAGGAAAAAGACTTATATCGATATGCTAATCGAAAAGGAGATAAAAGTCTTCGATAAGAAAGCTCCCCTAGAGATTAAGATAAGACTTAAGAATATAAGCAAGGATCATAGAATGAGGGTGCTTTTCGGTCATTATTTGAAAACTGACAAGGTATTAGCTGAATCTATATTTGAATGTGTCAAAAGAGAGGCTTACGCTCCTGACACTTGGAAGAACCCAGATTACTCACAAAATTTCAACAGATATGTCGAAGTTGTAGATGATGATAAAAGAGGTTTTGGAGTATCTGCCATAGGTCCTGCAGAATATGAAATGGTAGAAGGTGAAGGCCTTTTTATTACACTTTTTAGGTCTGTTGGAGAGCTTGGAGATTGGGGATATTTTCCTACACCAGACGCTCAGCTTATAAAAGACGAACTAAGGGATATGGAGTTTGACTTTTATTTTGATAGTTTTAAGGAAGATGTTGATAGAAATAGGAGGGATATCCTTAAGGCTAGAGTAGACTTCTTTAGCCTAAATCTTTTGGACAATAATGATAAAGATATATCTTTAAATATTCCTAGTATTGATTTGGGAGATAATCTATTTTCTACGATTTTTAGAAATGAAAAGGGAGAAGCCTTCCTAAGGATTTATAATCCTAGCCCAAAACCTAAAGCTATTGATATTAAAGCAGATGAATATGATATTTTGGCAAGGAAGAAGATAAAAGATGGACCTTTTGGAGAAATTCCTCCCTTTGAAATTAAAACATACAGATTGGAGCTTTAATGAAAGAAATTGTAAAAGAATTGATCGATCAGGTTAATGAAAGCGATGATCTTAGTCCTGAGATAAAGAAAATTTTCGCCAAAGCAATAAATAACACTTTCACAACTACTATGAAAGAGACTGAAAGAGGAGATGTCTTCGTTATAACAGGAGATATAGAGGCCATGTGGCTAAGGGATTCTAGTGGACAAATAAGACCGCTGTTTTATCTAGCTAGCAAAGAGGCTGATGAACTTATTAGGAAAGTGTTGAAGAGACAAATATTTTGTCTTGACAAGGATCTCTATGCCAATGCCTTTAACCTTAAGGCTAACTCTAGGAGCTGGAGCGATAAGGACATAACAGACTTCGATTCTCCCTGGGTTTGGGAGAGAAAGTACGAGCTAGATTCACTTTGCTATGTTATGGAAGTGGCTTATATGTACTATGAGAAAACTCATGATAAGACGATTTTTAATGAAGAATTCATAAAAGTTTTAGAAAGAATCCTTGATCTAATTAAGCTTGAGCAAAATCACGAAAATTCGACCTATGAATTCGAAAGACCTGACCCTTGGGCTCCTTCAGATTCTTTAAGAAATGGCAAGAGAGGGACTGATACAGGCTTTACAGGAATGAGTTGGACAGGTTTTAGGCCTAGCGATGACTCCTGCCTATACCAATACCTTATTCCTGCCAATGCCTTTGCTACTGTAGCTTTGAAAAGACTAGCTAAGGCCTTAAGACATGCAGAAATAAGGCCCGACCTATGTGAGAATATGTACGACTTGGCTTGTGAGATAGATCAGGGGATTAGAGAATATGGGATTATAGAAGATGAAGATTTCGGCAAAATTTATGCCTACGAAACAGATGGAATTGGATCTTATAATTTGATGGACGATGCCAATATCCCAAGCCTACTTTCCCTTCCCTATTTAGGCTATGTAGATAAGAAAGATCCAATTTATAAAAACACTAGAGCCTTTATCCTATCTGAAAAGAACAAGAATTATTTTGAAGGAAAAGTGGCCAAGGGAATAGGATCAGACCACACTCCCAAGGACTACATCTGGCATTTGGCCTTAGCAATGGAGCTTATGACAGCTGATTCTAGGGATGAGATGGACCGCCTACTTTCTTATTTTGAAAAAACTCACGCAAGTAAATACCTGATGCATGAAGGTTTCCATAAGGACGATCCTAGCGAATATACCAGAGATTGGTTCTCCTGGGCCAATTCGATATTCGTAGAGGCAGTCCTAAGATATATAGGGAAAGAGTTCGTAAAGGCTAGCTAAGATAGGCTTCACAAATCATATCGAGGATTAAAGTTACAGGAAAAATCTTTGAAATCTTGTATGAATAGCTAGGATAGGGAGGCAATAAGATAGTATTAGTCGCTATATTTTTTAGAGTAGACTCATTATTGCCAGTTATAGCAAGGATGTTTGCATTTTTATCTTTTGCAAAGCGAACTCCTTCTAGGAGATTGTGGTTTTCTCCAGAAAGTGATATGGCTATCAATAAGTCTTCCGCATCAAGGCTTTTAGTAAGTAGATTTATACTGTAAGGCTCTTTGGCGTAGTCGGTATTATTTAGGCCGATTTCTCCGAATTTATAGACGAATTCATTGGCGCAAAGGCCAGATGAACCTATTCCTATAACTGCAATCCTTCCGAAACTATCGAAAGATTTGATAAATCTAATAGTTTTCTCATCGAAGCTTTCGGTAGAATTAATAAAATTTATATAAATCTCTTGGCTAAGAGACTTAGTCCTTCTAGGTTTTTTAGAAATATCGAACTTAAGCTCAGAGAAACCATCGAATCCAAGCTTTTGGGCAAACCTCGTAATGGTGGAGTTTGAGACGTTGAGAATCTCGGATAAGTCATTGATATTTATATGATAAAAGTCGACATTTATATCTTTGATTTTATCAACGATAATATTTTCTGACTTAGATAACTTTATGTTTTTTGAGCTTATTATGTCCATAATAAAATTGTAATTAGCATTTGTCATTTGATCACTCCTAGAGATAATTATAACATAAGAGGAAAACAATGTATTTAGTATTTGATATTGGTGGCTCATCTACCAAGTATGCACTTATAGAAAATGAAAAAATAATTATGAAAGATTCAGCAAAAAGTCTTCCCACTATGAAAGAATTTATAGAGTTTTTAGAAGAGATAACAGAATCTTTTCTTAAAGATTATGATATAGAAGCTATTGGGTTTTCATCTCCTGGTAGGGTTGATTGCAAAACGCTTGAGGTAGGAGGACTAAGTGCTCTCAATTATTTAAGTGAGACAAATTTTGCAAAGCACATAGAGGATAAATATTCTATACCAGTTTTTATAGAAAATGATGCAAACTGTGCGGCTCTTGGAGAAATATATTACCAAAATCCAAAGGAAAATCTCCTGGCCTTTGTAATAATTGGGTCGGGAATTGGAGGAGCTTTAGTCAAAGATTCTCAAATTATAAGAGGCTTAAGTCTTGAAAGCGGAGAGTTTGGCTATATGCTATTTAACGATTTTGGTAAAATCAAAAACTTGTCCAGCCTAGGAACTTTACCAAATGTCAGGCGCACTATAAAAGAAAAATACGGTATAGATTCGGACACATACGAAATATTTGATAAGTATCTTAAGAAAGAAAATCCTTTCTATGAAGAGATAGATAAGATGTTTACCTACCTTGCTATGGGCCTATACAACATAGCCTATGCTATTAATCCGGAAGTAATCTACATAGGAGGAGCTATTTCTGAGGATGAAAGATTTATAAATTCAATTAGAGAAAAATTAGAAGATGATATTTTCCGAGGAGTTAGCTTAAATATTAGGCCAGTGTCCTTTTATAATGACAATAATCTCTATGGAGCTTATGCGAATATTAAATTAAAAGAAGAAAGGATAAAAAATGATTAAATTTCCTAAGGATTTCCTATTTGGTTCTGCAACATCTGCCTGTCAATCTGAAGGCGGACAAGTTGATGGCAAAAGTGAAAGTATTTGGGACTATTGGTATAAGAAAGAGCCCTATAAGTTTCATGATAGGATTGGACCAGAAAGTACATCGAACTTTTACTTTGATTATAAGGAAAATGTAGAGCTTTTAGAAAAAACAGGCCACAATTCCTTTAGGACTTCTATTTCCTGGGCAAGATTAATACCTAAAATGGACGGTAGGGTAAATCCCAAGGCCGTGGACTTTTACGATAATTATTTCAAGGAAATCAAGGCTAAAGGAATCAAGCTTTTCGTAAATCTATTTCACTTCGATATGCCTATGTATCTTCAAGAAATAGGGGGATGGGAAAACAAGGAAGTTGTCGAAAGATATGTAGCTTATGCTAAGGCTTGCTTTAAGCTTTTTGGCAAATATACTGACTGTTTCTTTACCTTCAATGAGCCAATAGTTCATGTAGAATGCGGTTATCTCTACCAATATCACTATCCTTGCGAAGTAAATCCTAAAAAGGCTGTCCAAGTTGCCTATAATACTCAACTTGCCTCAGCTTTAGCTATTAAAGCTCTAAGGGAAATAGATAAGGATAAGAAAATCGGTATAATCCTAAACTTAACTCCAGCCTATCCTAGAAGCGAGAATGAAAATGACCTTAAGGCCGCTGAGATTGCAGACTTATTTGCTCAAAAATCCTTCCTTGACCCATCAGTTCTAGGAGTCTATCCTAAAAAGCTTGTAGAAATTATAAAAAAAGAAGACCTCATGCCAGCATATAACAAAAAGGAGCTTGACACAATAAAAGAAAATACTGTTGATTTTCTTGGAGTAAATTACTATCAACCTCTAAGGGTTATGGAGAATCCTTATGAATATAAGGAAAGTGCAATCTTTATGCCAAGCAAATATTATCTTAGCTACGATATGCCAGGCAAGAGGATGAATCCCTATAGGGGCTGGGAGATTTATCCTAAGGCCATCTATGATATAGCCATAAATATCAAAGAAAACTACAATAATATCGACTGGATGATTACTGAAAATGGCATGGGAGTAGAAAACGAGGAAAGATTTAGGGAAGACGGGAGGATTGAGGACGATTATAGAATAGACTTTATCAAGGAACATCTGACCTTCCTAAGCCAGGCTATTGACGAGGGGGCAAACTGTAGGGGATATCACTTGCGGACCTTTATAGATAACTGGTCTTGGCTTAATGCTTACAAAAATAGATACGGACTTGTAGAATATAAGCTTGATACTGGAGAAAGAGTAATCAAAAAATCAGGTACTTGGTTTAAGAAGCTCAGCGAGGAGAAGGGATTCTAGGAAAAGTATTATCTATTTCAAATCAATTTTCCAAATTGAGAAAAATCCCTTATAATAGAAGTAAGAACTATAAAGGAGTAAGTATGTACGGATCTATTGAATTGGGCGGAACTAAGATTAGGTGCGCCATTTTAGATGAAATCGGAAATATTGTCAAAGAAATCAGGGTAGAGACTAAGGACCCTGAGGAAAATATGAAGGATGTGGTGGATTTTCTTAAGAAAAATCCTGTAGAAAGCATTGGAATCGGAGCCTTCGGTCCAATCGATGTGGATAAGGAGTCAAAGACTTATGGCTTTGTCTTAGAAACTCCCAAGAAGCTTTGGAGAAACTTTGATCTTTTAGGATCTATCAAGAAAGAACTCGACCTACCTATGGGCTTTACTACAGATGTTGGAGCTAGTGGAATTGGTGAATATAGATATGGAGCAGCCAAGGATAAGAGATCTTCCCTCTACCTAACTATAGGAACAGGAGTCGGCGGTTCTTATATCCAAGATGGGACCTTACTTCAAGGATTTTCTCATCCTGAGATGGGACACATTGAGATTGCTAGAGAAGAAGGAGATGAGGTAGAAAGCTTCTGCGACTTCCACGATTCTTGCTTTGAAGGACTTTGTGCAGGACCTTGCCTTGAACTTAGGACTGGCCAAAGGGGAGAGAATCTCGATAAGGATGACCCAGCCTTTGATATCCTCGCTAAATATATAGCCAAGGGACTTATGACCTACACCATGATCCTAAGACCTCATATAATAATAATTGGAGGCGGAGTAGCTAATAAGGAAGGGATGATTGAAAAAATTAGAAGAGAATTTGAAAAATTAGATAATCACTATATAGACATTCCTAATGCGGATGAATATATAGTCTTCCCTGAGCTTGGTAACGAGGCAGGACTTATCGGTGGATATGTACTTGCTAAGGAAGCCTTAAAGGAAGAATAAAAAAAGCTCTCGCTTGGATGAATCCTAAGTGAGAGCTTTTACTTTACTTTCTTTTAGCTTCTAGTATTAGGTTTTGTTTTAGATTCCACAAGTCTTGGGATAGGTCGACATAATAGTTATGAGGCTGGTCGAATCTCTTAACTTCTTCCCATAAGCTTTTAACTTCTCCTTTAGAATAAGAAGTAATTTCTTCAAGGCTTGGGCTTTCGTAGGTTAAATTCCCCTTATCGAAGATTTTTACTTGCATCTTTCGAGCTTTATAGTTTTCCATCCTCTTCATCTTCCAGGTAAAGAGTGGATCAAATATTACCATTGGTTTAGAATCGTCTATTTTTTCGCAAGCTAGGGCGATGTAGTCTGCTTCCGCCTTACCAGTTTCTTTGTCGTAGAGTCTGTAGACTTTCTTCTCGCCTGGAGTTGTGATTTTTTCTACGTTTTCTGAGACCTTTATCTTTGCCTCAATCTTTCCTTCTGTCTCTATTGCGACAAGCTTATAGACACCTCCAAAGACTGGGTCAGATTTGGCTGTGATTAGCCTTTCTCCTATACCAAATGAGTCGATTTTTGCTCCTTGGGAGAGGAGGGATTCGATTTTGAATTCATCTAGGGAGTTACTAGCCACGATTTTGGCATCGGTGAAGCCATTTTCATCTAGGATTTTTCTTACTTCCTTGGATAGGTAGGCCAAGTCTCCTGAGTCAATTCTTACTCCTCCACTAAGGCCTTTTGGAACTAGTTCTTCCTCAAAGACTCTCATAGCATTAGGAAGGCCTGATCTTAGGGTATCGTAGGTATCGATTAGGAGGATACAATTATCAGGATAGGACTTAGCATAGGTCTTAAAGGCCTCATACTCGGTCGGAAAGGCTTGAATCCAAGAGTGGGCCATGGTACCACTTGCCTTAAACTTATATTTTTGGGCAGAGTAGGTATTACTTGTAATAGGTGCACCTCCTATATAGGCAGCCCTTGCTCCGTTTATGGAAGCATCTGCTCCCTGGGCGCGTCTTGCCCCAAATTCCATAACTAGCCTATCTTCAGCAGACCTTACGATTCTGTTAGTCTTGGTTGCTACAAGGGAGTTAAAGTTCATTGATAAGAGTAGGTAAGTCTCTATAATAGAACATTCTATAATAGGGGCCTTGACTGTAACTATGGGTTCGTTAGGAAACATTACAGAACCTTCAGGAAAGGCCCAAATATCTCCAGTAAATTTGAAATCTCTCAAATAATCAAGAAAGCCCTCAGAAAAATCAGCATTTTCTCTAAAATATTCAATGTCTTCTTCGCTAAAACTTAGATTCTTAACATATTCTATTATATCGTTAAGACCTGCGAAGATTGAGAAACCAGCCTCGTCGGGATTTCTCCTATAGTAGGCATCAAAGACTGCAACTGTGTCTTTCATACCATTGTTAAAGTAAGCATTTGCCATAGTGAATTCATAAAAATCACTAAGCATGGTTAAATTTCTATCTTCTTTCATAATCTCCTCGTTTTCTTTTCACTTCTTAATATTATACCCTATTAGAGTGGAGATTAGATATTTTTTAACAAAAAGGGTAAAAGATTAGTAAAGACTTAGATAAGAATAGGAGAATGTATGTATATTTTTGATATAGACGGTACTTTGTTAAACACGATAGACTCAATTAGCTTTCATATAAATAAGACCTTGAAGGAATTTGGCCTAAGTCAGATCGATAAGGAAAAGGTGAGAGCCTTTGTGGGAAATGGTCCTGTAGTCTTGGTAAATAAGACCTTGGACTTTCTAGGAGCAAGCGATGAGGAAGACTTTAGGAAAAACTTCCTAGATACTTACAACAAATCCTACGATGATGATCCAACCTATCTATTAAAGCCCTATGGAGGAATAAAGGAAAGTATTGATATCTTAAAGGAAAGAGGGGAGATAATAGCTTGTTTTTCTAACAAACCAGATTCTACCTGCAAGAAGGTCATAAACCATGTTTTCGGCAAGGATTATTTTGATTATATCCTAGGATATAAGGAAAGTTACAAGAGAAAGCCATCTCCTGAAGGAATAATGATAATTAAAGAGAGATTTGGGGTAGACTTTTCTGATATTTTATACTTTGGAGATAGTGAAGTGGATATGAAATGCGGGAAGAATTCAGGAATTTTCACTGTAGGATGTTCCTGGGGCTTTAGGTCAAGGGAGGTTCTCGAGAGAGAAAGTCCAGATCTTATAATAGATGATCCGAGACAAATTAAGGATATAAGGAGGATATGATGGGAGAAGTAAAACTTTGTAGGATTGACTCAAGATTATCTCATGGCAAGGTAGTTGAAATTTGGTCTAAGGAATTAGGAAGCAAAACTGTAATCATAGCCAATGAAGAAGTAAGTGGGGACGATTTTAGAAAAAAGGTAATGGATCTTACTATTCCTGATGATATATCAGCCTATTACTTAAAGCCATCAGAAGTAGGAGCCTTCCTTAAAGACTATGAGAAAGATGTTTTTTTGATTGTTGACAGTGCTCAGGATTTAGAGGCTATAAGAAAGCAAAATATAGAAATTCCAGAAGTAAATATAGGGATAATCCATATGAGTGTTGGAAAAAAATCCCTAACCGAAGAAGTGGCGGTAGATGAAGATGATCTTAGAATATTTAGGGAATTTATAGAAAATGGATCTGATGTCTACGTTAGACTAAGTCCCTATTCCCAAAGAATGGAGCTTAAGAATTTATTTCATAAAAATTAATAATAAAAAACGAAAACACCAAATTAGATGTTTTCGTTTTTTATTATTCATCTTTCAAAGAAAATTTTTTCCTCATCCACATCTTCACTATAAAAAATAAAAGAATCATATAAAGTATCACAAGAATGGTGATGAGTATAGAAAGATAATTTCTATTGTTTCCAAAATAAAGACAAAGGGGAAAGATTAGCCCGAAAAATACAAGGCCTAAGGATATTGCGACCTTGCCAGCAAACTTATTTCCATAATCCCAAGTTTTTCTAGAATAGCACACTTCCCAAACATGAAAGCCAACAGCCATTTCAGGATAGGAAGAGTGAAATTTTATTAAAAATATGCCGATATAAATACTAAAAATCAAAAGTAGGATATCGGTTATTATCAAAGGTCCCATATTTCACCTCACTTTCTAGTATTATACCAATAACAGCCAATTAAACGAGTCTATTTACTTCCTAAAAAACAATATTTATGTTATCCTTATTAAGAGGTACTTATGAAAATACTAATAACTAGTGACTGGTACTATCCCGTTGTAAATGGAGTAGTGAGGTCAGTATTAAATCTTAAAGAATATCTAGAAAATATGGGTCACGAAGTAAAAGTCCTGACCCTTTCAAATACAATGAAATCATACAAGGCAGAAAATATCTACTATGTAGGTAGCCTTTCTGCGAGGAAAATCTATCCAGAAGCTCGTGTTACTAATCTTTTGTCAAAAACTCATATAAAAGAATTAGAAAGCTGGAGGCCTGATATAATTCATTCCCAATGCGAATTTTCGACCTTCATCATGGCTAAGACCATAGCTCATGATCTTAAAATCCCTATAATTCACACCTATCACACAATCTATGAGGACTACACTCATTATTTTATAGGAAATAAGACTATGGGTAAGAAGGCCGTTGCCCTTGCAAGCAAGAAATTCGCAGATCTTTGTAATGGACTTATAGCCCCTAGCGAGAAAACTGCCAAGCTTCTTAGGGAATATGGAGTGGATGATAGAAAGATCTCTGTAATACCTACAGGAATCCATATACCAGATCTCCTATCTGAAAATCCTAGGAGGGTCTTGGGTATAGATGAGAAGGAAAAAATCCTCCTTTACCTAGGTAGGATTGGCGAAGAAAAAAATATAGAGGAGCTTGTGGACTTTTACCAAAGGATTAAAGATCCCGATGTCAAGCTTTACATAGTTGGTGGCGGTCCCCACTTAGACGATCTTATAAATTTTTCTAGCCGTTTTCCTAAAAGGGTCAACTTCGTAGGAATGGTAAGGCCAGAAGATGTAAATAAATACTATCAGATGGCAGATGTCTTCGTCTCGGGCTCTACTTCAGAAACCCAAGGTCTTACCTATTATGAGGCCCTGGCTAATGGGACTGTTGCAGTGTGTAGGAAGGATGAGGCTCTTTGTGGGGTGATTATTAATGGATACAATGGATATGTGTATGAGGACTTCGAAGATTTTGAAAAGATTATAAATAAGGTTTTAAATAAAGAGTTTACGACTTATCTTTCTAAAAACGCCAGGACCTATGCCATAGAGAAATTCTCTGTTGAAGCCTTTGGAGAAAAATGTGAGAGGCTTTACCGAAAAGCTATTGAAGAGTACGAGTATGAAAGTTTTAATATATTCAAAAGATTACGATAAAGTGAAAGAAAGTGGTGTGGGCAAGGCTATAGACCATCAGAAAAAAGCCTTGGCCAAGGTAGGATTTGATTTTACGACATATGAGAGAGAGGACTTTGACCTAGTCCATATCAATACAGTCCTTCCGGGAGCGGTTTTCTTTGCTAAGAAGGCTAAGAAAAGAGGAAAGAAGATAGTCTACCATGGACATTCTACCATGGAAGATTTCAGAAATTCATTTATCCTATCAAACCAACTAGCTCCCCTTTTTAAAAAATGGTTAGTTCACGCCTACAAACTAGGAGACCTAGTCCTTACTCCGAGCGAATATTCTAAAAAAATCCTTGAAACTTACGATATAAATCGAGAGATTTGCGTTGTGTCTAATGGAATTGATCTTGACTTCTGGAAGGGAAAAGATGGGGATAGGGATAAGTTCTATGAGACTTACGGCTTGGATAAGAGTAAGAAATCAATAATTTCTGTAGGTCTTCCTATCAAGAGAAAGGGCATAGATGATTTTATAAGGCTCGGTCAAAGACTTCCCCAATATGAATTTCTTTGGTTCGGAAAGCTCGATAAGGCCTTGATGAGTCCAAATATAAAAAAACTTATAGACGGTGCTCCTTCTAATGTAAAATTTCCTGGGTATGTGACTAGCGAAGAATTAAGACTTGCCTATTCTGGATCAGACCTATATCTTTTCCTAACTCATGAGGAGACTGAAGGAATTGTTCTACTAGAAGCACTTGCGATGAGGGCAGATATTCTAATTAGAGATATAGAAATCTTTGAAAAGGACTATGAAGATGGAGTTAATATCTATAAGGGATCTAGCCTAGAAGATTTTGAAGAGAAGATAGTAGGCATATGCGAAGGGAGGTTGAAATCTCTTAAAGATCATGCCTACAGGAAGGCGTGTGATAAATCTATAGAAAAAACAGGGAGAAAACTTGTAGAAATATATGAAAGGTTGATGAATAATGAGATCAGTTGTTAAGCTTTTAGCTTATATCCTACTAGCAGTACTTGTGCCAAGTCTTATCATGGGAATTGTAAGCTTTTTGGGCGCTTCTAATATTGTTGTAATCATAAGTCAATTTCTTATAATGCTAATTATGGTGTTTGCCTTTACCAAATCCTTTGACTATATGAGAAGATACGAAAAAAATACTCTGGATATGATGGGAAGAGCGAAATCTCTCGAAGATCTTAGAAAGCTTAGGGAAGAAAGACTTTCCTATAAGTCTAAGGCTATGATTACAAATGAGATACTAAACAGGGAATTTTCTGAAGAAGAGGCCGAAAAGCTTAAGAAATACACCAATTCTACAGAAGATATGAAACATTACTATTCAGCCCTCATATCAAATTCTTCTGGAAAGAGAAGAGAAGAGCTTAAGATTAGAAGAGATAACTTCAAGAAAAAGTACGGAAATAAGGCTAGGATATATCCTGACTTTAAGGAAAATCTTAAGACTTGTGGAAAATGGCTGGGCCTATTTTTCCTTCTGGCTATATTTTTTGCTTCTATTAAATCCAAGTCCACAGCAAACCCTGGGTTTTTAATGTTTATCTATATAATTCAAATTATAATGTTGGCTGCTTTTATGATCAATGCCATAATTTGGCTTATAAGATGCGTAATATCTTTTTGGGATAGGAAATTTATATAAAAAAGCGAGGAAACTTGCTTTTTTTATTTGCAATAAATTCATTCTTATAATATTATCA
>NZ_JAPJPG010000003.1 GCF_030825785.1 Anaerococcus sp. | reverse complement strand
CTCAGCATTTTCTTCAGCTACAACTTGATTTTCGCTATCAAGTTCAGCTGCTTCTACTGAGGATGGAGATACTAGAAGTGCGTAACCTAGCATGCAAGATACTAATCCTATCGAAAGTTTTCTTGTAGCGTATTTTGGTTTTCTTATTGAGCCTTTTTGTTTTTTGTACTCAATAATTCTTTTAAATTTATTATCCATTTTTCCTCCAAAAATAATCGACAGACTCATACCCCATTATTGAGAGTCTATCCCAGTTACATTCATAAAAGACATAGGCTGCAAAAAAGCACTTCGTCTTATAATTATTCTATACCCGATTTTTTTCTATTTCAAACTTAATCACTAGTTTTTTAGCAATATTTGTCAAAATCCAACATTTTCCCAATATATATAAAATCCGGCTAATACCAGTATGTTTCAATGATATATTTCTTATACACACTAAACTAGTAAGAGGAAAGTGTTATATTTTTAACTTATTTTTGTCATTTTTTCAAAGTTTCTATTATATCACATATATATATAACATATATTTTTTATAGTTTTTTTGTATATTTATTGTATCATGAGCATAAAAATAGGGCTGTTGCAGAATGAATAAATCGTACCATTATCGTTAGAAGAACCTCCACGGAAAGTCTCACTAAGCCGACGGGCTAATCGTCTCCATCAGCCGGCGGGCGCCAATTGGCCTACCGGCCAGGAGAGGTAAAATTTCCTAAGAGAACCTTCTAACGATGGTACGATGATTATTCATAGTTTTGCAACAGCCCTCTGTATCTATTTGATTTTAAACATCCATAAATCCCTTTTTATATCTCTTATAAGCTAGTCCATAGAATATCGCTGTTAGGGCTATTACTATTAGGAAAGGGGCACCTATTCCTATAAGGACCTTGCCACCACTTGCACTCATCAAGACTACGGTAAGGATTACTAGGGCTACTATTACTACAAAGCTTATTATATAGTAGATAAAAAATTTCATTCCCCCTTGCATTAGCTCCTTTGGATTTTGCCAAGTGGTATTTATTCCTATGGTTGAAAGTAGTAAGCCTACTATGTTTGCTGATAAGGCTGCTAGGCTAAGGCCTAGGAATATCATTAAAGAATTCACCAGTCCTATTTGTAGGACAACTCCTATGATTAGGGTCATGATAAGATTGATTGGTAAGGCTATGGCCATGGCTGATAAGAGCCTTCCCTTCATGTGGCTTTTTGGGTCGACCGGTAGGGTTTGGATTAGGAAAAATCCCTTTCCTTCTCTTGAGAGAGAGTTGGAAGTTGGCGCCCCATTTATCCAAATCATAAGTCCTGCCGCGAAAGATATTGCGAAGAAATAGAACTTCGCCACTAGACTAAAGATATTCTCGTAGCCAATTTCTCCTACTATCTGCCTTCCTTGAGTAAGAGGCATAATAGTGAAAATCATGGCCATAAGGATTGGCGTGTAGAGAAACATTAGATTGCTTGTCATAATCCTTAAATCTCTCTTGGCTATAGCCATGACCTGGCCTTTTTGCTCTAATCCAACTGGTTTTCTCTTTTTATCTTGGTTAATCTTTTTGCTAGTTTTTTCTGTTACAGTATTTTCAAAAACTGACTCGTAGTAGAATTTACTTGCTAACTTATAGGCTATAAAAGTGATTAGGCCAGCTAGGGCGAAAAGTACTATAGTCGAAAGTAATCTCTGACCGATTCCTCCTGTTAGGGATAGGCCAAATAGCTTGGCTTGGAAGAAGATATTGGACACAGCTTGGTTTTTACTTGTGACATCTACCATTCCATTTGCAAACTTATCAAAACTATCTCCAGACTGTCCGGACTTGAAGGAGAAGTAGTAGATTAGGCCGATTATAGCAAACATCAAGACATAGCCTAGGTTTTTGAAAAGCTTCTTGTGTCTGTTGACATTGGTAAACTTCTTGATGATTAATAATATTATAGAAAGAATGCTATAAGGGATTAGAATCATTGGAAAGAAGTTGATTATTCCAAGAAGGAGTGTCCCTAGGTCAAATCCTACAGCAGAGAAGTATAGGAAAAGCCCCAAGAGGAAGAAGAGGAAGTAGTCGAAAAATGACAAGACTCCTCCAAATATCTTACCCAGGAAAAGTTCACCCTCAGTTATGGGCATGGTCTGGTAGTTTGCTATAGACTTTTCTGTAAAGAAATCAGAGTAAATCTTAGCTCCGTGAAGGAGGAGGACTATTACAGTCATTAGCATGGCAAAGACCGTAAAGTACATGGCTTCCTTCCCACTTTCTACAAAGACCTTGACAGATGAGCCCATGACAAGGTAGAAGAGAAAGCCAAAGAAGAGATAGGACCAGATAAGACTAAGGAGCCTTCCCAGATAGTTTTTGGGCATGCCCGCTATTTTCTTTGATGGAAAATATGGGAAGAACTGTTCCTTGAAGGCGTATTTTGTGATAGTCTTTATATTATTCATCAGTAAGCTCCAAGAATATTTCTTCAAGTGAGCCTTCTCTGTTGGCAGCATGTTTTATTTCATCGAAGGTGCCGACTGTGATGATCTTACCCTTGTTAATAATCGCAATCCTATCGCAAAGCTCTTGGGCAATTTCCATAACGTGGGTTGAGAAGAAGACAATCTTTCCTGCCGCCGCCCTTTCTCTTAAGATTTGTTTGAGATTGTAGGCGGATTTGGCATCAAGACCTACCATAGGCTCGTCTAGAAATATTACAGGTGGATCATTGATCAAAGCTCCTATTAGGGCAAGCCTTTGGGCCATACCGTGAGAGTAGCTTGAAATCTGATTGTCCATGGCATCCTTTAGGTCAAAAAACTCTAGATAATAGTCGAGCCTTTCCTTACGAGTCTTACTATCTATGCCGTAGATATCTGAAACGAAGTTTATATATTCATTGCCCGAATAGTTCTCGAAAAGGTCTGGATTATCAGGCACATAGGAAAACTCGCTTTTGTAGGCCTTGGCATCTTCTTCAAGACTTTTGCCATTTATACTAATCTTACCACTTGTTTTTGAGTTGATTCCTACTATGCTTTTTATAGTAGTGGACTTACCTGCTCCATTTGGACCTAAGAATCCAAATATCTCTCCATCATTGACAGTAAAAGAAATATCGTCAACGGCCTTTTTGCCATTGGAATAAATCTTTGAAAAATTCGAAACTTTGATCATTATTACTCCTTTCTAATTTCCAATTTCTAACTTATTTAATGGTAACATATATGCCTTAAGCTTGTAAAACATTGCTTATTTATCTCGAAATATAAATCCGAGATAAACTAAAACTTACTCTTTTTATTCTCTTAGACAGTGAGCTAAATATAAAAAAAGGTGGCAAGAACATACAAGTCCTATCCCACCACCCCTATTCTTATATAAATTTTAAAATTCCTACTTCTAAAGATCCTTATATTCCTTAATCTTTCTTATATCGTATGCGATTTTTCTCTTCTCAGACAAAAGTTTCATTAGGACCTTTTGGACTGACCTAGCAGACTTACTTATATCTACTTCCTTCTTCCTAAGCTTGTACCTAAAGGCTATATCGCTTGCCTTACCGTTAATTCTCGAATACTCACTAACCTTTGATGGAAGATAGAGCTTATTTGCTAGTTTCTCATCAAAGATAAGAAGGTTTGAGTGAAAATCAAGAAGTTCTTCTTGTATTCTTCCAATGGACTTGTTGGCATTATGGTTCTTGTTTGCCCTGAGGAAGTCTCCCACGATATTTCCCCTGAGGAATTTTTTCCCTGTAAAGTCTGAGCTTTTTCCCACCCTTCTAGAAGATATCAAGATATCATTATAAATTTTTCTCGCATCTTTTATATATTTATCAACTTCGACCTGTCTTTTGTAAAGTTCATTTAATTTTTCTTCAATCATAATTTCCTCCGTATAGATTCTTAATTTATTTATACCCAAGTGAGGGAAAATATAAAATTTGTCAAAGGTAGTAATAGGATATTTTCAATTTCATCTTTGATCTATGATAATAATAACGTTGAGACCTCTCCTTTTCCCCGCCACCTCGAACTTTACGTGAGAGGTCTACAGAACTTTGGGACATATTTGATCTTAGATTTTGTTAGGCGTGTATTTTCGTATATAACTTAAACTTTTTTATCCACATGTCATCATAGACTGCAGATCTCTCACATGCGTTCGAGATGGCGTAAAGGTGTTAGTTGCAATAACTATGATCATTAAAAGAATTATACTTTTACTATTTCTAGGAGATTTCTCCAGTCCTCTATTAGCCGGACGGGCTTGTATCGAAACAAGGGAAGAGGAGAGAAAACTTTGTTTTCTTTCTCCTCTCTAGTGTCGAGCGTAGTCGAGACATCTCCTCGGATTTCATAAACTATATTGTCTCTATTATTTACGTGTCATCTTAGAATGGAGACCTCTCCGATCCTCTATTAGCCGGACGGGCTTGTTTCGAGGTAAGGGAAAGGCAAGGTCGAGGTGAAGGATAAGCAAGGTCTAGGCAAGGTGAATTTTTCATTCTGGCGAAATAAGGGCGTAGGAAGGTTTACACTGACTTATAAATCCTATAATTTGTCTTATTCCTCCTATATTAGTATACTTATGATATATAGTAAAAAGAGAGGTAAATATGGCAGAAATTTTATTTTACAATCCTATAGATATGGATAAATACGATAGATTTAAGAAAATAGCTAAGGAAAATGATATAAAAATAATCGAAGTAGGAAAGGATCATCTGGACTATACAATAGGTCACCTGCTTGGAATAGAGGGCTTTAGCGAGGATAAAAAGGAAGTTAGAGATGACGATTACGATCTAGACTTTGACTTTACCTTATTTAATGGCTTCGAGAATGAAGAGCTATTCGACCTTCTAGATAGCCTAAGAGAAAATAATGCAAGTGTTCAACATAAGGCAGGCATTACAGAAAATAACGTAAAATGGACCCTAAGGGAACTTCTCAAGGAAAACGACAGAGAAGCCAAGACCATGGGACTGATCTATAAGATCAACCAACTTATAGAAAAATCAGAAACCCTCGCCGACAAATACGGAGAAGATGAAAAAATCACTAAACTAATAGGAGAAATTAGCGACTACTTCAACGACTCTTCAATCTTTGAAATAGAAACAGCCAAAAAATACTACCTAACCCTCCTAGACGAAACTCTAAGAGTAGAGAAGGAAAATGAATAATAGATAAATTAAAAGGTAATCAGGAAAATTTCTGGATTACCTTTTTTGGTGAACAATTTCATTTATAATTTCTTTCCCGACTTTTGAAGAAGCTTATCGAATTCTTCCTTGCTTAGGCCGAACTTTCCTAGAAGGTGTTTTGCTGGGTCGTGGAAGTCAGATCCTCCTGAACCAATGAGATCATACTTTTCTGCTAGGTTTTTTGTTAGGTCAAAGTCCTCTTCTTTCATTAGTCTGTGGGATATTTCTATTCCTCTTAGGCCGAAGGATACGTATTTTCCTACTTCTGGGTAGTTTTCGTACTGGCATGGATGGGCAAGGATTGGGATTGCTCCATCGGCAAGGGCTGCCTTTATTCCATCTTCAACGTCTATATAGCCCATTTCTAGGTTCTTACTTTTATCTTTCATAGAGCCAAAAACTTCCTTGAAGGTGAAGTTTTCTTCTGGATATCTTTCATTAAGAGCCTGAAGGATATTGGACTTAAAGACTATAGAATATGGGGAGAATTTCTTGCAGGCCTTATAGTCTATATCGTAGCCCTTCTCCTGTAAGTCTTTTATTAATTTCCTGTGATTTTTATCCCTTTTTTCTAGAAATTCACCACAAAGTTTGTCTATATGAGGGGTCTTATCTGGAAGAAAGAGGGCTACTATGTGGACTTTTTTGTCTACTTGGTAATCATAAGAGCTTATCTCAACTCCTTTGACCGTCCTTATACCGATTTCTTTTGCTTTTTCCCTTATTATTTCGTATTGATCTGTCGTATCATGATCTGTTATGGCAAGGACTTTGATGTTAGCTTCTTGAGCAAGAACTAGAAGCTCTTCTATTTCCAATAGTCCATCAGAGTGATTGGTGTGGGAATGTAAGTCTGCATATATTTCTTTCATTTTTTCTCCTTTATAAATCACAAAAATAAGACCCTGTGCAATCATGCAACAAGGTCTTATATTTAATTTGCTACAAGTTTAACTGTTGATGTCAATATATCTGAATAAGTGTAAGACACTGTTCTTTCTACATCGAAATCATTGTTAACCCTAACTGTAAATACGCTTGGGAAGGCATTAACTATGACACCAGTCTTAGTCTTGATTCTTTTTCTTCCCATATCTGCTTTGAGAATAACTTCCTTACCCACATTACTTCTTACTTCATCTCTAATATCTTGAACTGATTTATGTGCCATTTAATCATCCTCTCATTCATTATGAGTACTATTATACTATGAATCATAAGTAATGTCAAATTTATAATTATACGCTCTTTAGTGACCTTGTCAAATATTTTCGTAGAAAGATTTGTAGGCCCTATAAGTCTCGTAAACATCGGCTTTGCTTACAAGTTCTAGTGGGGCGTGCATGGAGATTACTGGCGTTCCACAGTCTACTACCTGCATTCCGTATTCTGCGAGGATGTAGGCTATAGTTCCTCCACCACCTTGATCGATCTTTCCTAGCTCTCCTGTTTGCCAGATTGCTTCTCCCTTATCGAAGGCAAGTCTTACTTCTTGGAGGAACTCTGCATCTGCATCGTTTGAGCCACCCTTTCCTCTTGCTCCGGTGTATTTGGTTAGGCAGACTCCGTGGCCGAGCTTGGCAGTGTTATTTTCCTCTGTAGCTTCCAGGAAGTTTGGATCTTCTGCGAGTGTTACGTCTGCTGAGAGAACTTTGGAGTTTTTCATAGCTCTTTTAAAGCTTACTAGGTTTACTCCTCCAGCAAGGTTCATAAGTTCTACTACAGTGTTTTCGAAAAATTGAGAGCTCATTCCTGTAGCTCCTACTGATCCTATCTCTTCCTTGTCGACAAATAGTCCTACTAGGGTCTTTTTAGGATTTTCGCTTTTCAAAATGGCACGGAGGGAAGTGTAGGCACATACCTTATCGTCGTGTCCGTAGGCCATAATCATTGATGAGTCAAGACCGACAAGTCTCGCCTTATCTGCAGGGACTACTTCAAATTCTGCTGTGAGGAAGTCCTCTTCTTCTATATTATATTTATCATTTAAGATTTGTAGGATGTTTTTCTTAACTGGATTGTCTTTTTCATCTTCTAGTGGGATTGATCCAACTAAGATATTTAATTGTTCTCCTTCTATAACTTCAGCTGCCTTTTTTTGGTTTAAGTCTTTGGAAAGGTGAACTAGAAGCTCTGAGATGAAAAATACTGGCTCATCTGCTTCTTCTCCTATAGATACTTCGATTTTCTCGCCTTCCTTATTATAAACGACTCCATGAAGGGCTAGGGGAATATTGATCCAGTGGTATTTTTTGATTCCACCATAATAGTGAGTCTTAAGATACGCTATGTTTTTTGATTCGTAAAGAGGAACAGGCTTTAGGTCAAGTCTTGGGCTATCTAGGTGGCTTCCTACAATATTCATTCCAGCCTCGAAGTCTTCGCTTCCAATTACGAAAAGGGCTACGGCCTTTTGCCTATTTATAGCATAGACCTTATCACCTGCTTCAAGCTTTCCTTCTTCTATGACCTCATCTATGTTTCTAAAGCCAGCTTCTTCTGCCCTTTTTACGATTTCTTTTACTGCGAGCCTTTCTGTCTTGGACTTATTCATAAAGTCCATGTAGTCGGTAGATAGGCTTTCTAGCTCGTCTTTTTTGGCTTGGTCAATGTTTAGCCAAACATTTTTTCTTTTGTATTCCATTATTTCTCCTAAATTAATTTCCATATATTTTTGGTATAGGCTACTGGATCGTCTATTTCTAGGCCTTCCATTAGTCTTGCTTGATCTAATAAGAGATTTACAATCATCTTTGCCTTATCCTCATCCTTGTCCATATTTTCCTTTAGGATATCGAAGGCCTTGGTGGACTTGTTTATCTCAAGGACTTTATCTGCCTTGATGCCCATAGCTTGTGGTTGGTCCTTCAAGGTCTTTTCCATCTCGATTGAGACTTCTCCCCTTTGCTTGATCATTGATGGTAGGTCAGCAAGTTTGTCGGTAAATCTTACATCTACTACATCTTCTGGAGTGTTTTCCTTAACAAAGCCTGCTAGTTTAGTAAGGGCTTCGTCCTTTTCTTCGCCTTCTTTTTCTTCTTCCTGATTGATTGATTTAAAAGGAAGATCCTTGTAGTCTTTTAGCATCTTGATTAGGAATTCATCTAGCTTTTCATCTAGGAGAAGGACATCCCTATCTTCATCTACTAAAGCTAGGGCTGGAGAATTCTTGATTTTTTCTAGACTATCTCCCACTGCGTAGAGGATTTCTTCATCAGTGGACTTCATATTTTCCTTATACTCAGCTAGACTTATTAGCTTATCTTCTTTTCTTGAATTAAAGAGCAAGAGATCTTCAAGATCAGCCTTGTTTGCTCCATATGATTCATAGATTGATACCTTTAAGCTATTACCAAATTCCTTAAAGAAGGTCTCGTATTTTTCCCTATCATTTTTCATCAAATCAGCTAGGGCTTGTTTGATCTTCTTGTTGATTTGCTTAGCAATAAGTCTAACTTGTCTGTCTTGTTGGAGGGTTTCTCTTGAGATATTTAGGCTAATATCGTCACTGTCTACCACACCCTTTACAAAAGAGAAGCTATCATCTAAGAGGTCTTCTGACCTATCCATAATTTTAACTCCGTGGGAGTATAGCTCAAGGCCCTTCTTGTAATCCTTGGAGTAAAAGTCAAATGGAGCCTTCTTTGGTATATATAAGAGAGTCTTAAAGCTTACCAGACCTTCAACTGCGAAGTGTACCCAGGAAAGTGGCTCATCAAAACCATAGTGGCTTTCCCTGTAGAAGTTGATATAATCCTCATCCTTAAGGTCGCTCTTTTTCTTTTTCCAGATAGGCTCGTTGGAATTTAGGATATCATAGTCTTTGTAATCTTCATATTTAGGTTCATCTTCTGTAGAATCCTCGCTTTGTCTTGTCTTTGTTACAAGCATCTTGATAGGGTATCTGATATAGTTAGAATATTTCTCTACAAGAGACTGAATCCTATATTGGTCGAGGAAATCATCGTAGTTGTCATCTTCTGTATTTTCCTTAAAGAAAAGCTTGATGTCAGTTCCGTGACCTTCCTTATTCGCTTCCTTAATTTCGTAAGATTCTGCATTCACTGACTCCCACAAGTAAGCCTCATCCTCGCCGAACTTTTTCGTAAGGACTTCGATCTTATCTGCTACCATAAAGGCAGAGTAAAATCCTACACCGAATTGGCCTATTAGGTCCTTGATATCAGAGTCTTCAACTGATTTTCTGAAGGCTTCTGTACCAGATTTGGCAATTGTTCCGAGATTTTCTGTAAGGTCTGTCTCATTCATTCCAATTCCCGTATCTCTGATCGTTAGGCTTCTTTCGTCCTTGTTTGGGATTAGTTCTATATAATAGTCCGCCTTGTCGGTAGAATTATCGCTTTTTAAATCCTTGTAATATAATTTATCTAGTGCGTCTGAAGCATTGGATATCAACTCTCTTAGGAAGATTTCCTTGTTGGTATAGATGGAGTTGATCATAAGATCCATTACTTTTTTGGCTTCAGCTTTAAATTCTTTTTTCATTTATCCTCCTTAGCACTCTTTGTGTTTGACTGCTAATATTATACTAAGCTCTTGCGATTTTTCAATCGAAAAGCTTTGCCGACATCACTTATATAGCAAAAAGCTATTAAGAAATTATTTAGCTTAAATCTTTCCCATCCTCTCTTAATCTCTTAGTCTTTTCAAAGATCTCATGTTGGATATTTTTTCTTTTCTCAATCAAGATTTCCTTCTCTTGGCTAATTATCTTCTTAGATCTTCTCGTAAGAATAATCAAGGCTAGGGCAAATGTTATGATAAAAATCCCGATCTTTTGTCCATCACTTAATCCCATTTGTCCTCCTAGTAAAAAGACTATAAAAGAAATCACCAAAGGGAAAAGGAAAATTTTCCAAAAGGAAACTGCCTTATTTAGTCCTTCTATCTCTTCATTTATCCTAAAAAGATTCTTCCTATCTTCGCTTATATCTTCTAATAATTTTATCTTTTTGTCCATACTACCTCCTATATATATTATATAATAAATCAATCCCTAGTAAAACACTTTGAATCATTCTATTTTTGTAGTAAAATAATACTAGCAAGAAGGAGGTCTATATGGCTTTAGAAGAAAATAAAACAACTGATAAAACTAGCGAAAAGAAAATCACTCGTGATATGATAATAGGCGAGATAATTCAAATAAAACCTGAAGCTATCAACACACTTTTGATGGCAGGAATGGGATGTATCGCATGTCCATCTTCCCTCTATGAAAGCCTCGAAGAAGCTTGCATGGTACACGGAATGGATTGCGACTACCTACTTGAAGAATTGAATAAATAAAAACAAATCCACCCCGCAAGGTGGATTTGTTTTTTAAGTGCGGATTGTATCCGCTTTTTTATTTGGAAAGTTTCCCTTTTCTTCTAAGTCTTTCGGTATTTATTATAGAAGCAGTTGCATCTCCTGTGATATTTAGGGTAGTTCTTCCCATATCGAATATCCTATCGATTCCTGCTACTAGGGCGATTCCTTCTACAGGAAGACCTACTGATTGAAGGACCATGGCAAGCATTATCATTCCGCTTCCTGGAACTCCTGCTGTTCCTATAGATGCTAGAGTTGCTGTAAGGACTATATTTACCATTTGACCAATTGTTAAATCTATTCCATAACAAGAAGCAATAAATACTGCGCACACTCCCTGATAGATTGCTGTTCCGTCCATGTTTATGGTAGCTCCTAGGGGTAGGACGAAGCTTGTTACGTCATGATCTGCTCCAAGTTCTTCGCAGCATTTGATGTTGATTGGGATAGTTCCTACTGATGATGCTGATGAGAAGGCAAACATTATAGCTGGTGCCATGCCCTTGAAGAATTTTATAGGGCTCAGTTTAGCCAAGGTCTTTATGGTAAATGAGTAGACCACAAGGCCGTGTAGTAGATAGGCAAGGTAGGCTACAAGTAAGACTGATGCGAGAGATCCTATAATCATGGCACCATTTTCTGCTATTACTGGAACGAGCAAGCAAAATACACCTATTGGAGATAAGCTTAGGATTAACTCCATTGCCTTCATAAATATTTCATTTAAGACATCAACTGCCCCTATTGCCTTAGCTTGGCTTTCTTTTTTGATAAGTAGGATAGAAAATCCGACAATCATTGCTCCTACGATTATCTGGAGCATGTTGGCTTCTACCATTGGGCTTAGGAAGTTATTAGGAAAGATATTTACTAGGGTGTCCATAAAGGAGACTTTTTCCCCAACTTCATATTCCAAGTTTGTCGTAGCTATTACTGGAAATATTTTCTTAAATATATTGGCAAAGCCCAGGCCTATTACTATGGCACAGGTTGTGGTTAAGAAATAATAAATTATGGTAAAAATTCCGACTTCTCCGACCTTCTTAATATCTCTCATGGAGACAATTCCTCCAATGATTGAGAAAAATACTATCGGAGTTACTATAAACTTGATTAGATTTAGAAATATATCACCGAATGGTTTGATATACTCATTTAAAATCTCTGCCTTACTTTGTAGTAAAAGACCTAGGATAACCGCCGAAACTAAGGCGATTAGGATGTTTCTTGTAAGATTCGATTTCTTTTTCACTTTCTTTTCTGACATATATTCCTCCTTTTTCTTTCTATAAATATATCACAAAAATGCTTTTCTTTGCAATTTAAAAGAATTTTTTTGATTCCCTAGATTTCTACTACTCTTAGGTCATCATTTAGATCAAAGAGAAGCTTGATAAAGTTTTTCTTGTATCTTACAAATCTATCCCTGTCCATAAGATCCATTACTTTATCGAAGCTTGCCCACTTACAAGCCGCCACTTCTTCTTCCTGAAGAGATACTTCGCCTAGATTTATATTTTCCCTTACTAGATAGAAATCATCGAAGCCATATTTGAAGTTGGCTGTGATGATGGGTCTTGTATTTGTAAAATCTAACTTAATACCTAGCTCTTCTCTAAGCTCTCTAGCTATAGCTTCCTTGCTAGTCTCTCCAGCGCTTGCTGCTCCTCCACAAGTGATGTCCCACAAGTTTGCCATAGACTTTGTCTTTTGTCTTTTCTGGATAAGAAGATTGCCCCAATCATCAAATATCAATAGGTGAACTATGAGCCTGTAGGTATCTTCCGGCATCTTCTCCCCTCTTATGTAGGTCCCGCCTGTCTTTATCCTGTTTTCATCATATAAGTCTAATATTTCCATTTTTCCTCGCAAAAAACCTAGGCCGCTTCTCTTGTGAGAATAAGCCTAGGACGTATTTATCTATCAGCCATTACAGCTGCTGTTATTCTTGGTATTACTTGTTTCTTACGGCTTAAGACTTTTGGTGCATTGATGGTGCCCTTGTCTGTAATTTCGCCAAACTCCTCTTTTATAGAATCGAAATGCTCACCTACTACAAGAAGCTCGCTTCTCTCATTAAATATATCTGTAAGGACTAGGACGAAGGTAGATTCGTTTTTGGATTTGATTTTCTTATCCATCAAGTCTTTTAGCTCATCCATAATTGGAAGGAGCTCTTCTGGATTCATGGTCATAACTTGACCGACTCTAAAGTCTTCTCCGCCGATATTGAAGGTCTTTACATCTCCTTCTACCAAATCACTTGCAGACTTTCCCTTTAGGGAAGTCGCTGCCCTAAACATCTTATCAGCAAATTCTTCTGGGTTAAGGTCTGCAATCTTGCTCATCCTATCTAGAATTCTCCTGTCGGTATCAGTAGTTGTTGGAGATCTAAACAAAAGTGTGTCTGATATCATAGCAGCACAAAGAATCCCTGCAATTTCCTTGCTTGGTCTGATTCCACTTTCTAGATACATCTCAGAGATTATAGTTGCGGTAGATCCTACTGGCTCTGCCCTAAAGAATACTGGTCCTGTAGTTAGGATATTGGCTACCCTATGGTGGTCGATTATCTCTTGGATTTCTGCTTCTTCTATATCGTCGATTGATTGGTTTCTCTCGTTATGGTCTACCAGGATCAAATTTTTCTTATCAGATGAGATAAGATGGTATCTTGATACAGATCCTACGACTCTTTTTGTTGAGTCCACTACTGGATATGACCTAAATCTTGACTTAGCCATGGCATCTCTTACCGTATCTAGATTATCATCTTCAGTAAAATAAATTAGATTATCTGTAGTCATCACGTGGCTAACTGGAATAGTCATCGGAAGAAGCCTTGCTGTCATGAAGGAATTGTATTCTGTAGATAGGACTGTAACATCATTTTCCCTAGCAAGTTCAACCATTTGATCATTCATCTCTGCCCCATGGGTTAGGATTAGTAGGGCGATTTTCTTATTTAGGATATATTCATAATAGTCATCCCTGTTTCCTGAGATAATAATATCTCCTTCAAGGAAAACTTCATCCAAGGTCTCACCATCCTCATCATTCATGGCAAAGACAGTCATCTTTCCATCATAGGCCCTTGGATTTTCAGGAAGGTTGATTATTCTCGCAGCAAGAACATCTATGATATTATCAATTGGAGTCTTACTTCTGCCCAAAATCTTGTCATCCCAAACGTCCATATAGGCACGGGTGATGTTAGAAAGGGAGGCGATTCCTTCAATTTTCCCATTGGCGTCTACAACAGAAAGAGAGTTAGCATCTCCCTTTTGGAAGATTTCCCAAGCAGACCTTATGGCAATGGAAGGATCTATGATATTTCCCTTATCTATGTCAAGGTCTTTGACTTGAAGCTTGATCGATTCCTTAAGCTTTGGTGGCTTAAGGCCAAAATAGTCTAGGACGAACTTGCTTTCTGGATTAAGCTTGCCTAATCTAATTGGAATTGCCTTGACTTCACCGAGTCTGTTCTTAAGGTCAGCATAGGCTAGGGCACTCATTATAGAATCTGTATCAGGACTCTTGTGGCCTGTGATATAAACTACATCTCTCATAATAACTCCTTTATATAAAATTTACTTTGAGCATCTCGATTTTATATCTGTCGACTTGAAGGACTGTGATAGTCATGTTGTTAATTTTGATAGAATCTCCCTTGTTAGGAATCCTAGAAAGATTATCAATCACAAAACCTCCTATAGAGTCGTTTTTGATCTCCTCTAGATTCGTATCAAAATAGTCGTTGAAATCATTTAAGTGGATTGAAGGATTGACCAAATATTCCTTATCATTTATCTTATAAATTGTCTCATAGGCAGAATCATATTCGTCATCGATCTCTCCTACAAGCTCTTCTACTATATCTTCTATAGTTACTAGGCCGCTTGTTCCGCCGTATTCATCGATTACAATAGCAAGGGAAAGATTCTCCCCTCTCATGGTTGTAAATAGGTCAAAGATGTGCATATTATCATAGACATAATAGGCTGGCCTTATACAATCGATAAGCTTTAAGTCCTTTTCAGAAATCATGTGACTTACTAGGTCTTTCATATGAAGGATACCTAGGACATTGTCTATATTTTTGCCGTAAACTGGAATCCTAGAATGATTGGAGCCTTTAAGGAAGGCCTTAAGTTCATCAATAGGAATATCCACTGGAATAGCTTCCATATTGGTCCTTGCTGTCATGATATCTGATACGTCGGAGTTACCGAATTCGAAGACGTTATTTATCATTTCGCTTTCTTCGTTATTGATTACTCCCTGCTCTTCTGACACATCAACTATAGTCTTTAAGTCTTCTTCTGTTACCCTATCGTTATCCGTGCTATCGCTTATAAAAAGTTTTCCAATTGAATTTGTAATAAGTCCTAGGATAAAGGATAAGGGAGTAAGTATTATATTTAAAAACCTAATAGGTTTAGCAACCTTTAGGGACAATCTTTCTGAGTTTGCAGTAGCTATATTTTTGGGAGTTACTTCTCCAAAAATTAGAACAACTATTGTTAAAATTATAGGTGAAATTACAGCACCCTTAGGACCGAAAACATCTGTAAAAAATATGGTCGCTATGGTGGTCGTTACAATATTTACTATATTATTACCAATAAGGATGGTAGTCAGTACCTTGGTGATATTATCTACTAATTTTTTAAGTATATGGGAGTTTTTAACTCCGTTTTTTTCCATTTGTCTAATTTTAAATGTGTTAATACTTGTAAGGGCTGTTTCTGATGAGGAGAAAAATGCCGAAAACATCACTCCCAAAATTATAAGAATCAGCTGAATTATATTGATAGTCGTCAAAACGTCCTCCTTCTTATATTATAAGCTAGATTTTATTAAATTAAAAGGGGAAAATATGAATTTATGGGATTTAAGTATATAATAAATGTGTATCATAAATAAGGGAGGAAAAAATGGCAGAAAATTCATTTTTCGAAAAAGCTTTTAAATTAAAAAAGCATGGTACAGACACTAGAACAGAAATAATGGCAGGTATTACTACATTTATGACCATGTCATATATTCTAGCGGTAAATCCTCAGATTCTATCAGAATCCGGCATGGATTACGGGGCAGTTTTTACAGGCACTATCATCGCAAGCGTGATAGCAATGCTATTTATGGCTTTTTATGCAAATCTTCCATTTGGAATGTCAGCTGGTATGGGGCTTAATGCTTTCTTTACCTACACAGTTGTTATGCAAATGGGCAAAACTTGGCAATTCGCACTCACAGCAGTATTTTTAGAAGGCCTTATATTCTTACTTTTATCTTTCGTGGGTGTCAGAGAAGCTATCTTTAACTCAATTCCTATCAATCTCAAAAAGGCAGTTTCAGTAGGTATCGGTTTATTTATCGCAGAAATCGGTCTACTAAATGCAGGAATCCTAAAGGTCGGCGATATCTCACTATCTCTTGGAGAGTTAACTAATGCAAATGGATTTATCTTTTTCTTTGCACTTATCATAATGGTAGTACTTACTGCAAGAAATGTTAAGGGAGCCTTGTTATGGGGAATCTTAGTATCTACAATTTTATCCCTAGTCCTTGGAGTAACACATTTTCCTGACTCACACATTGTAAGCCTACCACCTTCAATTGCACCAGTATTTTTCAAGCTAGACTTTTCAAATGTCTTCTCACTTGAAATGTTCTCAGTACTCTTCTCCTTCCTCTTTGTCGATATCTTCGATACACTAGGAACACTTACAGGAGTTGCTACTAAGGCAGATATGCTCGATGAAGACGGAAACTTACCAGAAATCAAAAAGGCTCTTTTGTCAGATGCTATAGGAACTACAATAGGCTCTATGGTTGGAACAAGTACAGTAACAACTTTCGTTGAATCCTCATCAGGAGTTGCAGAAGGTGGAAGAACTGGTCTTACAGCCCTTGCTACTGCAATATGCTTTGTAATAGCAGCCTTCTTCTTTCCGGTATTTTCAATAATACCAGCTTCAGCTACGGCAGCAGCACTTGTTACAGTGGGATTATTCATGATTACTACAGTTGTGGACATTGACTTCTCAGATATATCAGAAGCCTTCCCAGCCTTCATGACAATCTTAATGATGCCACTAACATATTCTATAGCAGAAGGTATATCATTTGGAATGATCTCTTATGCGATAATAAAGCTTCTAACAGGAAAGGCTAAGGACGTTTCACCACTAATTTATGTCCTTGCACTTGTATTTATCCTAAGATATTTATTGCCACTTTTTTAGAATAGTTGACAAAAGTTTAAAATAGATTTATAATTATATCAATAATAATCGTAGATAGAAGTAGTAAGAAGATTAAAAGACCTACAGAAAGGAAATGGTTGATGAGAATTTCTGGATTTTAACTTGTGAATGGATCTATCAGATCAATGGTGAATCTAGTAGCCGGCGGGTCTTCCCACCTTACAGGGATAGGATATGTATGTATCTAAAGCGCCTTAGTAAGGCAAGAAGGATGGCACCGTGGGCCTATGCTCGCTCCTATATGGAGCGGGCTTTTTTTATTAGGAGGAAATTATGAAAACTAGAAACTTAACTATATCGGCAATATTTATGGCACTTGGACTTGTCATGCACTTTTTGGTTCCACCAATCTTTGGCGGAGTAAAACCTGACTTTCTCTTGTCCATGATGTTTATCTCCCTTATCATAGCAGGTGATATCAAGGAGGCTATCCTTATTGGAGTAGCGGGTGGGATAATGAGCGCTCTTACAACAAGCTTTCCTGGTGGACAAATTCCAAATTTTATAGAAAAAATCATAGTAGCTATTATAGTTTTTCTTCTTATCCAAAAATTTGGCAAAGGCTTAAACAAATACCAAACAGTCTTTATCTACGCCCTTGGAACCCTACTAAGCGGAGTATTATTTTTGCTTTTAGCCTTAGGGATTACTAAGCAAATGAATCTGTTTATCCCATCCCTTCCAGTAGTTCTCGTAGCTATGGTAGTTAATTCGATTTTTGGCTTGATGCTTATGAATGCTTACAAGAAAATAGAAAAAATGATTTGAAGAGAATAACGAGGTCCCAAGAAATAATCCTTAAGACCTCGTTTTACTTTGCTTACTTATCCTTAAATAGGCTATAATATTTAATTTATCTTAGTCTTATAAAATGACCTATACTTTTAAATTCTAATAGACTTAAAAAGCTCCTTGGTATAATCTGCCCTCTCTTCTTTTCCTATATCTTCTGTCTTGAAGAGATCAACCAATTTTCCATTGTAGAGGACCCCTATTCTATCTGATAGATAGGCTATTACATTAAGGTCGTGGGATATGAAAAATGTAGTAAATTGGTGAATTTCTTGAAGTTCTTTGATAAGATTTAGGATTTGGGCCTGGATACTTACATCAAGTGCGCTTACTCCCTCGTCTATTATAAGAAACTCAGGATCTATAAGAAGGGCTGCAGCTATAGCAATCCTCTGTTTCTGTCCTCCAGAAAGCTTACTAGGAAGATAGTCTAGGACGTCTACTTCCATCTCGATTTCTTCAAGTATTTCCCTAATCTTCTCCTCTCCTCCGTCCTCATAGAGGTCGTGGATTTTAAGGATTTCTCTTAGAGAAAATCCTATAGTCTTTTTGGGATTAAGGGCTTGGTAAGGATTCTGAAAAACCACTTGGACATTTTTCCTATATTCTTTGAGCTCTTCCTTGGTGAATTTGCTAATATCCTTATCCTTAAAGTAAATCGAACCACTAGTTTCTTTGACTAGCCTTAGGATAATATTTGATAGGGTTGTCTTACCAGATCCGCTTTCTCCTACAAGGCCAAAGATCTCGCCCTTCTTTACAGCAAATGTTACATCATCTAGGGCGATTTTATCTTTTTTCCTAAAAAACAGGGAGGAATCCTTGAATATTTTTGTAATATGTTCAATTTTTAAAATCTCATCCATTATTTCCTCCATAGAGATGGCAGTTTACCTCGCGGTCTTCCTTTCTCGTAGTTTCTGGGAAGCTTTCCCTACAAATATCCATAACATAATCACATCTGTCGGCGAAAGGACAGCCTGTGTTAGGCCTATTTTTAAGATCTGGAACATGGCCATTGATATTGTATAGCTTCTCTCCTCTTTTCCTAAAGTTTGGCACAGCCTTTAGGAGGGCTTTCGTATAAGGATGGAGGGGATTTGCTATTACGTCAGAGGTCTTCCCCCTTTCGACAATCCTTCCTGCATACATTATCATTACAGTCTTTGATATTCTCTCTATTAAATTAAGATCGTGGCTTATAAAAACTATAGCTCCCTTATAGATCATTGAAATTTCTTTAAAGAGATCTATGATCTGGGCTTGGACCTTGGCATCGAGGGCTGTAGTTGGCTCATCTGCAATAAGAACATTGGGATTTGCTATAAGGCTCATAGCTATTATTATCCTTTGTTGCATTCCTCCAGAAAGCTCGTGGGGATACTTATTATAGAGGCTTTCTACATCTTTTAGCCCACATTTTTCCATAGTTTCTAGGACAAGTTTTCTTCTTTTATCCTTATCAAAGTCATAGTGGATTTTTAGGACTTCTTCGATTTGCCCTCCGACCTTCATCAAGGGATTTAGGGCAGAGCCTGGCTCTTGGAAGACTGTGGCTATATTACGTGACCTGTATTTCTTCCACTCCTTATCGCTTAAGCCCAAAACCTCTATATCCCTTAGCTTAACCTCACCTGACTTAACTATAGCCGCTTGAGGTTCTATTCCTAAAATAGTTTGGGTAGCAACGGTCTTTCCGCAGCCACTTTCTCCTACAAGACCTACAAAGTCATTTTCATAAAGATCAAAGGATAGGTGATTTACTGCGTTCTTATCCCCATTTTCTGTGGGAAAGGCCACCGTAAGGTCTTTTACTTCTAATAATTTCATCTTTCTGCCTTCTCCTTTAATCTTTCATTTCTAAACTTCTCTCCATAGAGGGTAAAGCCTAAAACCAAGAGGCTTAGACAAATTCCTGTCGCTATAAAATAATAAGGGGCCTGGTTAAAGTAAATTTGGCTCTCCTTTAGCATCCTTCCCCAAGAAGGATCTGGTGGCCTAACTCCAAGACCTAGGTAGGATAAGCCACTTTCTGCAAGGATGGCTTGGGAGATGGAAAGGACTATGGCAACCATGACTTGGTTTTTGATATTAGGCATGATGTGATTTATCGCTATATAGACAGGTCCTGCTCCCTTTACTACAGCTGATTTTACGAACTGGGCGTTTTTAACTTGAAGGAATCCACTTCTTACAACTCTTGCAAAATAAGGAATAGACATGATTCCTATAGCAAAAATTGTATTGATTAGGCCTGAACCAAAGACAGATACCAGCATCATGGCAAAAAGTATTCCAGGAAAGGCCATTAGGGAATCTATAAGACGCATGAGGATCTCGTCAACCCTTCCTCCAAAATAACCTGCACAAGCTCCTATTATAGAGCCTAGGATAAGGGCAAGACCTACCGTCCCAAAGGAAAGGACTATGGCGTACTTACTTCCTTCCATAAGTCTTGATAGGATGTCTCTTCCCATATTATCAGTCCCAAAAGGATGGAGGAGGCTTGGAACCATAAGTTTTTGGCTAGTCTCTATGGCATTTGGATCATAGGGAGTCCAAAATATCGATACAAGAAAAACTAGAAAATAGAAGCCTATGATAAATTTTCCTATACTAATTGCTATTTTGTTATTCTTTATCATTTTCCACCTCTTATTCTTGGGTCAATTAGGCCGTAGGCTATGTCTATGATGAAGTTTATAAAAATTACCAAGAAGGCCACAGCTATTACGACTGACTGGATCAAAGGAAAGTCTCTCGATGAGATAGATGCTACAATCAAAGAGCCAATCCCCGGTAGGGCGAAAACATTTTCTATGATTAAAGATCCTCCAACACTTGATGTAAGACTCATTCCTATTACTGTAATTACAGGAATTAGGGCGTTCTTTAATACATGTTTGTATAAGATTTCCTTAAGGGTCATCCCCTTCATCCTCGCTGTCCTTACATAGTCCTTGTTGATTTCATCTAAGATTGCCGCCTGCATATATCTAATAATGGTTGCTATATTAGGTATGGCTATGGCAAGGGACGGCAAAAAGAAGCTCTTAAGTCTCTCAAAGAAGCCTCCCGCCATGGCATTGTAGGAGAGGGTATCAAAGATATCAAGCTTAACTGCAAATACATAAATTAGCAAAAAGGCCAACCAAAATGAAGGTATGGAAATACCAAGCTGGGTTATGGCCGTTATGATTGATGAATACCACTTATCAGACTTCAAGGTGATTTGAATTGAAAGCGGGATTGCTATTATTATCGATAGGATTAGGGAGTAAAGGGTTAAGGTTAGGGTTACTGGAAGCTTTCTTAGAAAAAGTGTGCTTACAGGCATCCTGTATTTAAGGCTTTCTCCCATATCTAATCTCAAAAGCCCTCCTATCCAGGATATATATCTTTGAAACATTGACTTATCAAGCCCAAGCTCCATTTCGAGAGCCTTTATCTGGGCTGGATCTGCCTCTGTTCCTAGTATTATTTCGGCAGGGTTACCTGGAATTATTTGAAATACTAGAAATATTAGGACAGATACAAAAAACAAAGTCAATATTATAGACAAGAGCTTTTTTACAATTGCTTTAGTCATTTTTCTTTTCTATATCCTCTAAATTTATCTTTTGTACTGGGTAGGACTTAAGTCCTGTAAGGTCCTTGTTTAGGGCTTGGTTGTTGTCAGGGTCTGTTAAGAAAACTGATCCTGCATCTTCTGCCATAAACTCTTGGGCATCTTTTACATTCTGGATTATATCTTCTTCAGCATCTGCACTTTGGGCTGCCTTTATAGCCTCGTCATAGGCTTCTGACTTGTAGTTGATGAAGTTTTTATCATTAGTTGATACATATCTATCGATTACTCTGATTGGATCAACATAGCCTATAAAACCTGAAACTGTAGCCTCATAGTCCTTATCCTTGTATACCTTGCTTAACCAAGTAGAAAACTCGATTGGATCAAGTGTTACATCGATTCCTACCTTGCCTAGTTGGGCTTGGATTAATTCTGCTGTGTCCATATGATATTTATAGTCACTTGGCACAGTTAGTTTCACAGAAAAACCGTCCTCAAGACCTGCTTCTTTTAGAAGTTCCTTGGCCTTTTCTGGATTGTAAGGATATTTTTCTTCCATATCATTGTAGTATTCCTTAAGGGCTGGGGAGAAGTTTGATACAAGCTTACTTGCCCTGCCACCTGCTGCTGTATTTATAATCTCATCCTTATCGACTGCGTAGGCTACAGCTTGTCTTACCCTCATATCATCGAAAGGTTTAACATTGTTATTAAGACCTAGGACTTGAACTAAGTTTTGTGGGAAGGAATGGATATCGCAAGTTTCTTCTATTTGGCTTAGCTCATCATTAGTAAGTCCTGTAGCAAGGTCAACGTCCTTGTTGTTTAGGGCCATGATTAGGGTTTGTCTGTCAGCGATCCTTAGAATTTCTACATCAGCAAACTTTGCAACATGGTCTTTTCTGTGATAATCGTCAAATCTTTTTAGCTTCATTCCCTCACCTGGTGTGTAGGAAACAAACTCAAAAGGACCTGTACCAACTGGTTTTGTTTGGTTGTCAGCATAGTCTTTTTGGACTATTGGTTGAGTATTTAAGAAAATAAAGGAATTGGATTTTTCCTTTAGTTTGATTTTAATTTCTGTAGGTGATACTACTTCCATTGATTCTATTTGGGCAAACTTAGAAGATTTTGGCTCTCCACTTGTGAGTCCTGCTAGGATATCATAAGTGTAGTAGACATCATCTGCAGTAAAGTCCTTATCATTGTGGAATTTGACCCCTTCTTTTAATTTGAAATCATAGGTAAGGCCATCTTCACTTATCTCGTAAGATTCACAAAGGTCAGGAACTAGATTTCCATCTTCATCCACATCGAAGAGTCCATCAAATACTTGATCCATTATTGTCTTGGTATCTCCTGCCGTAGCATTGAAAGGATCGAGCGAATCGATTTCTGTATACATGGCTACTTTAAGTGGCGCATCGCTTGTTTCGATATTTTCCTTCTTATCCTGATTGCCGCAAGAAGTTAGCAGTAAACCTGCTAGGGCAAGGCTTACGAATATGTTTCTCTTTTTCATAATTCCTCCTAGAATTCTACTGTGTTGGCAGACTCCTCTTTATAATCATATGAGCTAATCTAAGTAATAATTCATTTCTAAAGCTATAATTTCACCTAGACTTATGCATTTAATTAGAAAAATTTTACCAGCACTATCCAACATCATTTACTACTATTGTAACAAATAGTTAAATTTCTAACAAGATTTTTTCAAAAAAAGAATGGACCGCTATAGGCCCATTTCCTTACAATTTATCCTCTACTGATTTGATTTTTTGTTCCATAGATGATTTTTTATCTCTCCTATCGTCCATCTTGATTACAGAATACACCCTATCTGCCCCCTTATCAAAAACAGATTCTTGCATTTTTCTTATAACTTCAAGTGCCTTGTCGGCATCTGCCTCTATTACTGTTCCCATAGGGTTTAGTTTATATTTTACCCCTTCTGCCATTAGGATTTTCTCAGCTTCTGCTACGTATTTGCTTACTGATGTTTCCTTAGTTCCTATTGGTATTAGGCATACTTCTACTACTGCCATTTAATCCTCCTCGTAAAATCTCTTGTAAATCTTATAAGCGTCCATATGATCCTCTATTCCTCCAAGCTCTCTTATAGAATGCATGGCAAGAATTGGTTCACCGACGTCTATACTTCTTATACCCAAATTTGCTGAAGCTATTGGTCCTATGGTAGAACCACCTTGTTTGTCGTTTCTATTGTGGAAAGTTTGAAGCTTTAAGCCTAGGTCTCTTGCAATTTTAACTATCCTTGCCTTGCTAGAAATATTTGTACTATAGGCACCATTTGCAGCAATTTTTATAACAAGTCCCTCATTCATCCTAACTTCGTTAGTTGGATCAGAAAAGCCTTTGAAGTTTGGATGGATTGCGTGGGCTTGGTCGGCACTTATCAAAAATGAGTTTTCAATTGCTATCTGATAATCTTCCTCATTCCCTCCACTTAAAAGGGTAAATCTTTTTAGGCAATCTCCTAAAAATGGTGAGAAAGCACCTGTTCTTGTCCTTGAACCAATCTCCTCGTTATCATTTAAGATTAAGGCATTTGTCTTTGTAGAATCGGAATTTACAAAGGCCATAAGAGAGGCGTGGACAGATCCTAGGTTGTCAATTCTACCTATTTGATACATGTCATTTATGACCACCCCTTTTTGTCTATCGTACAAGGACAAATCATAATCTATTATGGCTTTTGGGTCAATCCCTAGATCTTCTCCTATTAGCTTTTGGATGTAGCCGTCCTTTTGGGACCTGTCTTTGATAGTAGTGATGATAGGATACAAATTGTCTTGTGGATTGTAGGAAAAGTCCTTGTTTACAGTCCTATTCATATGAATTGCAGCATTTGGTATTGTTAGAAGGTCTTTATCTATATTTATCAGACTAGATACTAGCTTGCCTTCTTTTTCATAAACTACTTTTCCAGCAAGTGATAAAGTCCTATCAAGCCATGTCGAATAAATCATCCCTCCATATACTTCAACATTTAGCTTGAGATATCCATTCTCTGCCATTTCTGGATTGGATTTTACTTTAAAAGTTGGACTTTCTGTGTGTGATCCAATTATATCAAAACCATCTCTTAAATCTTTTCCGAGATTTATGGCAAAAAGAGCAGTTCCATCACGAACTACAAAATATTTGCCCTTTTCTTTGATATCCCACTTTTCATTTTCAAAAAGTTCTTTATAGCCATTTTCCCTTAAAATCTTACGAGCATTTTCTACTGCATAATAGGAAACTGGACTATCATCAATAAATTTTATTAAATCTTTACTAAATTCTAAACTATTCATACTTATATCATACCCAAAATTATCCTTCCTTCATTTTGAAATAAGATAAGCTTGGTGATTGTGATGATTTTAATATTTAGCTAGGAAAGTTCCTATAAGATTCTTAAAGCCTTCGGGATCAGTCTTTGAAAACTCACAGTGGCCGAAGTCTTCTCCTGTATAGATTTCTTTCTTGCTTGAGTTTATAGACTCATAGACCTCCCTACCCATATGATAAGGGGTCATAATATCTATCTTTGAATTTATTACAAGGACAGGGATTGAGATATCTGCCTGTCTTGCCCACTTAGTAGAGTCTATATCTTCTAGGCCAAAGCCTAATTTCATCTTTAGGAAGGAGTTTCCCAAAAATCTCATGAAACTTTGAGGAATCTTCTCCTCCTCTTCGACTTTAGCTAAGACCTCATCTACCATTTCCCTACTATCTCCTAGAGGGCAGTCTAAGATTAGGTAGTCAATATTTGAACTATCCCTACTAGCAGCAATAAGACTAGTCGCTCCTCCATAGGATTCGCCATAAAGGATAATCTTCTCATCTGGATACTCCTTTTTTATGTAATCAATCGCATCCAAACAATCAAGAGACTCAAGGACCCCATAGGTATTGTAAGGCGCAAGATTATCCCCAGAATTTCTCTGATCGTAGATTAAAAGAGAAAAGCCCAAATCATAGAAAATCTGACCTTGGGTTGAAAGAGAATACTTAGTCCCTCCCATACCATGAACCATGAGGAAAATCCCCTTAGCTTGTGGATTTTCGATAAATACGGCAGGAATTTCATGTCCATCTTCGCTTGATTTTATCTTGATTTCTTTGATATCTTTTCCTTGAGCAAACTCATTGTAAGCTTCATTATAAGAAGCTAGGTTTTTATTGGTCTCTTCCCTACTTACATTTTCAGTCATCCCATCGAAGGTAGCCTTGCCGATAAAGATAGAAAAACCGATAAAAAGAATTATGATTATAGTTAAAGTTACACCAAGTCCAATCTTAAATTTTCTCCTCATAAAAGCCTCCAAAATACTTCTTATATATATTATAAGATATTTTGACCTAGATTAGAATATATAGGAAAACATTTTACATATTCTTTACATTGTTTAATTGATTTAGGGGCTAATTAGATTTATATATGGAAATTTAGGGTAAGAAAACATCAAACGATATTTTAAAATTTAAGGAGGGCTTAATGGTTAAAAAAATGTTAAAAGCAGCCTTGTGGCAATCTGTTGAAAAACCTGAGAAAACCGGTGATTATATATTTACAGTTATAGGTTGGTTTGTCGTAATAGTTATAGTTGCTGCAATCAATGTATTTTTAGGAACTACTAGTTTAAATAAGTATTTAGTCCTATTTCTACGAATACTTTTTATTGTAGTAATCCCTTATATATTTCCAGCCCTCCATATTTCTACAGATAAAGGTAATAAGGCGGGAAGTTGGCTATTATTTAGATTTCACAGTGTAATAGGAGCTTTGATTGCTCCTATATATGTTTACAAATATCTTTCTAGCCTTAATTAGAAATCTTATTATAGAGAAGATTTGATGATTTTCATTTCTTCTCTATTTTTTATTTTGTTTGCAAATATGGCTTAAAATTATTTAATAATAACAAGAAAAAAGAAGCTCTCATAGGATATAAAACTTCTTTTCTCACTTATTAGTCATTTTTCTTCATAAATCCTTAGCTTAGTCCAACCATATCGATAGCCATAATATCTTATATGAATATTTCAAGTATTAGAAGAGCTTGGTATTTTTTTCTAATACTATAAAAGAATTTTCTAAAAGACTTCCCTCTTCATACCTATTTGAAGTAAGGATGTTAAAATCTCCTAGGTCTATTTGTCTTGCCTCATTTAGATTAATTACAAGCTTTATTTTAGAAGATCCATAAAATCTTTCTATAATTAAAAGTCCCTCATCGCTTTTAACTCTTATCCCACCTTCTCTAATTGCATCCTTTCTTTTAAGGGCGAAGATCTCCTTGATTTTTCTTATAAGATTCTCCTTCTCGCCTATCCTATCCCAAAGGAAACTCCTCCTACAATCTGGATCGTAAGCTCCTTCAAGGCCTATTTCTGTCCCGTAATACATAGAGGTAGTTCCAATAAAGACTGTCATCAAAGCGATTCCAGAAAGAAGCTTATCTTCTGACCCGTCCACTTCTGTAAGAAATCTCAAAGTATCGTGAGTATCGAGGAAGTTTAAGTTCATCCTATTAACTTGGTCCTTATTTCTAACTAGAACCCTATTTAGCCTGAAGGCCATAGCTCTGGCCTCAATTTCTCCCTTAAAATAATCAAGACTAGCCTTGGTGAAGGAGTAATTCATAATTGAGTCAAACTGGTCTCCCATAAGAAAGCTTGACCCATCGTGCCAATTTTCTCCAATAATTACTGCATCCTTCTTTAGACCCTTAATTTCTTTCCTAAAGGCCCTCCAGAAATCATGACTAATCTCATCAGATACATCTAGTCTCCATCCATCAATATCGAACTTTTCTATCCAATATTTTCCAACATCGATCAAATATTTTTGGACCTTTTTGTTGGAAGTATTAATCTTTGGCATAGCTGTGACTTTCGCAAAAGTTTCATAAGTCTTATCCTCATTTATATAAAACCAGTCGAAGTAGTCTGAGTCCTTTTGCTTGGCCAAAACATCTTGAAAAATTGGATTGTCCTTACTCATATGGTTGAAAACACCATCAAGAACTAGCTTCATATCCCTAGTATGAAGATTTTCTACAAGCTTTCTAAAGTCATCCTCATCACCAAAATGAGGATCAATTTTAAAATAATCTATTATATCATACTTATGGTTTGAATTTGACCTGAAAATCGGGGTCAGATATATAGCACTTACCCCCAGGTCCTTGAGATAGTCAAGTTTATCAACTATGCCCAAAAGGTCGCCTCCAGCAAAGCTTACTGGACTTGGCTTATCCTCCCAGACCATGTTGATATAGGAATCATCCTTGCTAAAGTTAGCCCTAGCGAACCTATCGACAAATATCTGATAGAAAACAGCCTCCTTCATCCAAGCCACTGTCGGAAAGAGGTCAGCTTCATTAATGTAAGGCATCTGGAAAAAATTATAATAGGCATCAGCTAAGTCATAATTTTCGCTAAGTCCATCTTCACTAAAATAATAATCGTTATGGCCATCATTAATCTTAAACACATAGCAAAGCCTTCTATCATCGAGCCTTATTCTTGTTTCATAGTAATAAAAAAGCTCATCTTCATAGGCCACTTCCATCTTAATCTCATTCCAAACGATTGGAAGATCAAACTGCCATCCATAAACTAGGTAGACCTCAAGCTTTTCCTTGGCTGTCCTTAATCTAATAATAATTTCATCAACATCAATAGGATTTGCCCATTGGCTCTCCATCATATGAAAAACTGCTTCTTTATTCACCTTAACTCCTTATTTTAGCTAATCGGCAAAGGATAATTGTAAGAGACAAGTATGCTTATATGTCTTAATAAAAGATAAGTCTTTGCCGAGTTTCAATTTTTTTCATTATATCAAGTGGATAGACTTTAGTCAAAATATCTATTTTTCCAAACAAAAAGACTCAAATACGCTTAAACATACTTGAGTCATAAAATTATTTTTACTAAGCTTTTTTCTTCATAAATCCGTAGATTAATCCACCTACTATAGATCCAACTAGGACTGCTCCTAGGAAGAACCCTGCTTGACTTAGGCTTGACATAGCTGGCAATACAAAGACTCCTCCGTGTGGGGCTGGGGCTGATATGTTAAAGCCTCCTACGATTGCTCCTGCTATGGCTGATCCAATAACACTTGCTGGGATTACCTTAGTTGGTTCCGCAGCTGCGAAAGGAATTGCTCCTTCTGTGATAAAGCTTAGTCCTAGGATGTAGTTGGTAATTGTAGTCTTCTTTTGATCTTCTGTAAATTTATCTTTGAAAAATGTTGTTGCTATTGCTATTGCAATTGGTGGAACCATTCCTCCAACCATTACAGCTGCCATAAAGGTTCCTATTCCTGTATCTGTGAAGGCTCCGATTGCAAAGGCGTAAGCTGCCTTGTTGATAGGACCACCCATATCTATTGCCATCATGCCTGCAAGGATTGCTCCAAGTAACAGCATATTAGCTCCTGATAGGCTCATTAGCCAATTGTTAATGAAGGTATTGATTCCGGTAAATATTGGGTCTATGATAAAGAACATCAAGGCTCCAACGATTAGAAGACCAAATACTGGATAGATTAGCATTGGCTTTAGGCCTTCGACTGATTTTGGAAGATTTCTGAAGGCTTTCTTTAGTAAATTAACTACATAACCTGCAAGAAAACCTCCGATTAGTCCACCGATAAAGCCTGCTCCACGACTTGCCATAAGACCTGCAACCATACCAGGCATTAGGGCTGGTCTATCACCAATTGACATGGCAATAAAGCCTGCAAGGATTGGTATTAAAAAGCTAAAGGCATCCCCTCCAAGACCATTTAGGAAAGTGAAGGCAAGAGATTCATCTCCTGCGAATCTTTCTACTAGGAAGGAGATTGCCATAAGGATTCCACCACCGATTACAAATGGTAGCATGTGGCTAATTCCGTTCATTAGGTCTCCGTAAATCTTTTGCCAGAAGCTTTGACCTTCGCCTTCGCCTTCGCCATCGTCATCACTTCCCTTACTTGCTCCTTCTTCTGCAGTAAAGATTCTTCCTTCTCCCTTGATGGCTTTTTCGATTAATTCATCGCTTTTTCTGATTCCATCAGATACTGGTCTTTGGATAAGTCTTTTGCCATCGAACCTGTTTGTTTCGACTTTCTTGTCAGCTGTAATTATTATTGCATCAGCTTCTTCGATTTCCTTAGCGCTAAGTCTATTTTTTATTCCATCAGACCCATTTGTCTCGACCTTGATTGAAACTCCTGCCTTTTTAGCTGCCTTTTCTAGGGATTCTTGGGCCATGTAGGTGTGGGCTATACCGTTTGGGCAAGCTGTTACTGCTAGTAGTTTGATATCGCTATTTGTTGCTTCTTCTTCAACTACTGGGGCCTTCTTTTTCTCAGTGTTTTTGTCGATTACTCCGTAGACTTCTTCTTCACTAGAGCATTTTTTAAGATCATCGATGAATCCTTCTTTCATTATCATTTTTGAAAGCTCGGCTAGGGTTTCTACATGGAGGTTGTTTTCTCCAGCAGGTGCCCCTATAGCGAAAAATATTTCTGTCGCCTCTCCGTCAAGTGCCTCGTAGTCAAGTCCTCCTACTTTTCTTGCAAATAAAACTGCAGGTTCTTTGACAGTTTCGTTTTTGGTGTGAGGGATAGCTACTGACTCACCTAGGGCAGTTGATCCTTCTTCTTCTCTTGCTATTAGGCCATTTTTGAAGTCTTCTTTGTCTTTTACATAGCCTTTTTCGAAAAACTTTGAGGCTATTTCATCGATTGCACTTTTTTTATCATTTGCCTGAAGGTCAAAAATCATCAGTTCAGGCTTGAGTAAGTCTCTAATTTCCACTTTCCTTTACCTCCACTTTTTCTAAAATCTCATCAATTTTTTCCTTACTTCCTATATCAGGGCTAAAGGCTGTCGCTGTTCCTGAAGCAACCGCAAGCTTATAGGCGTCCTCCTTAGATAAGTCATGGCTTAGGCCGTAGACAAAGCCTGCCACCATGGAGTCCCCTGCTCCTACAGAATTTACAAGCTTGCCTTCGATTGGGCCCGCCTTAAGGACCCTGCCCTTATCTACAAAGATTGAACCTTCGCCTCCTAGAGATACGATTACATTTTCTGCTCCAAGCTCATTTAACTTTCTGGCATAGGCGATTATGTCCTCATCTGTCTCTATCTTAGTTTCAAAAATCTTTCCAAGCTCTTCTTTGTTTGGTTTTACAAGAACTGGCTTATATTTTAGATAGTCTAGGACTTCCTTGTTTGCTATGTCTATAGTAAACTTACAAGGAATTTTTCCTATTACTTCCTTATAGAAGTCCTTATCGAGACTTTTGGGTAGAGATCCTGAGATTACTAAAAGATCATCTTCCTTGAGTGCCTTAAGACTAGCAAAAAACTTCTCTACTTCTTTCTCTTCTATATGAGGTCCTTCTGCATTGATTTCTGTCTCGTCTTGGTATTTTAGCTTTACATTAATCCTAGAAGCTCCCTTAATTTCTGTAAAGTTTTCCTTGATCCCTAGCTTTACGATTTCTTCTCTTATGAAATCTCCCGTAAAGCCACCGAGAAAGCCAATATTTACCGGATCATCTCCCAGATTTTTAAGTAGCTTTGAGACCATGATTCCCTTACCGCCTGGATACATAACGCTCGCCTTGCTACGAAGGGTCGCCCCATGGTTAAATTCATCTATCCTCATTACATAATCTATTGATGGATTCGTTGTTAATGTATAAATCATCTGTTCTCCTCAATTAGTTCTACGTCTCTTCTTTTTATAATCTTCGCATGATATATCTCTTGCTCTTTGGAAGAATCTGCTAGGATGTAGGCCTTATTGGAAAGCTCAATAGCCTTTCTCTTTATGAGAGCCTCGTTGATATCAGCAGTATAAAAATACTCATCATCAAAGCCATTTGCTCCAATAAAGGCTATGTCGAAATTAAAATTACAAAGCTCATTCATGGCAATCACTCCAGTAGTTACCCTAGTTCTTGCCTTAAGCCTTCCTCCGATAATTATCGTATCAAATCCTTTCTCTATTAGTTTTGTAACATGCATTAGACCATTTGTCACGATCCTTATATCCTTGGCCTCTATGAAATCGATCATAACATTTGTTGTAGATCCCGCATCTAGGAAAATTAGACTATTGTCGGTAATTTCTCTTGCAGCTTTCTTTCCTATAGACTTCTTCTCTTCTAACATGCTTTGCTCATTATCAGTGAAACTTCTCTCGTCTGTCTTTATATTTAATACAGCTCCCCCGTGGACCCTCCTTATCTTTCCAGCTTCCTCCAAAATATCGAGGTCGCGTCTTAGGGTTGACTCACTGACATGTAGCTTCTTAGTCAAATATCTGTTGGATATCTTCTTTTCCTTAAAAAGCACATCCAATATCATATCGAGTCTTTCTTCTACTATCATGATGATATTATATCATCATTTTCATTCAAAATCAATCATATTCTTTCAAAATCCTTCTATCTTATCTGAATTTGACTAATTTCTTAAAAACACTATAATTATTAAAAGCATATTAATTCTACATAAGGAGTGAACATGAAAGAACTTGAAGAAAAAATATTAGAAGAAGGAATCGTTATTGGACCAAATATCCTAAAGGTAGACTCCTTCCTCAACCAACAAATAGACTGTAAGCTTATCCAACAAATGGGCAAGGAATTTGCTGAGCATTTCAAAGATCAAAAGATAGATAAGGTTCTAACAGTAGAATCATCAGGTATCGCCCCAGCCCTTGCCACAGCCCTAGAGCTTGGAGTAAAATGTGTATTCGCAAGAAAACAACAATCCCTTACAACAGGAGATGATGTTTATCATTCAAGCGTCTACTCCTTCACCAAACAAGTTACAAATGAGCTTATAGTTTCCAAAAACTTCATCAAAGAAGACGAAAACGTCCTAATGATAGATGACTTCTTGGCAAATGGCCAAGCAGCCAAGGGCATGGTTGCTCTAGTAAGACAAGCAGGCGCCAACCCAATAGGCTTTGGTATAGTAATAGAAAAATCCTTCTCTGAAGGTCGTAGCGTAATCGAGGACGAAATGGGACTAGAAGTATACTCCTTAGCAAGAATTGCAAAACTAGAAGACGGCAAGATTACTTTTGTTGAAGAATAGAACAAACTAAAAGGAGCCATGAGCTCCTTTTTAATTTAAACTGTTTTATCTTTAAATCCTCTTTACATCTTCTAATTTTAAGATAATTTCTCAATTGTTTCTTTAGCCTTTTCTATAAGCTTCCTATCACTAAAGCTTATATCTTGATAGAGCGCCTCTCCTTTAAGATAGACCATATCTGTCTTTCTTTTGTTTCTAGCCGACATATGGAAGTTTTCGATTCCACTTTTCCTATAGATTTCTTCTATATTTGAATAGTTTACTCCAGATCCTGCCATAATTTCGATCCTGTCCTTGTATTTGTGATTAATCCTTGATAAAATCTCAATTCCTTCTATGGCTGTGGGGCTTTTCCCTGAAGTAAGGATTCTCTTGATCCCAATTTCTATCAAATCATCTATCACTTCTTCCCCATCCTTGGAGTAATCAAAGGCCCTATGAAAGCAAACTTTCTTTGGTCTAGAAAGCTCGACTAGCTTTCTTGTCCTATCTAGATCAATTTTCCCATCCTTTTTAAGAAGACCAAAGACAAATCCATCTATATCGAAGTCTTTGTAGATTCTTATCTCTTCTTTCATAATCTCAAATTCCTCATCATTATAGAAAAAATCGTAGGGTCTTGGTCTAATCATAACAAACTTCTCTATATTTTTTTCCTTGGAAATTTTACTAACGAGCCCTACAGACGGACTTATCCCATCAAGATCTAGGGCAGAGCATATTTCTACTCGATTAGCACAAGCTTTTTTCGCATTTATAAAAGATTCATAGGAATCTATACATATTTCAAGCTTCACATCTTTTCCTTTCTTTATCTTGATTTTTGAAAATGTCTATTACGCTTTTTCATCTTAATCTATACCCGAGAAATAAAAAAGAAGCCAGATTTCTCTGACCCCTTAATTTTTATATTATTTTCCAGCGTGTTTAGCTGCATTTTCTCCTGCTATTCTTCCGTAAACTGTGATGTCAGCCATAGCTACAGAACCAAGTCTGTTTTTGCCGTGGATTCCACCGGTTACTTCTCCTGCTGCGTAAAGTCCATCGATTGTTTTTCCATCTTTTGTTTGAACTTCTGCGTTAGTGTTGATTACTAATCCACCCATTGTGTGGTGAACTGCTGGAGCTGCCTTTAGCATGTAGTAAGGACCTTCATCGATTGTCCAACCTAGCATTCTAAGGTTGAATTCTGGATCTTCTCCATTTTTAGAGTTTTCGTTAAAGGTATTTACTGTTTCTACTAATTGATCTTTATCAATTTCGAAGTGGTCTGCAAGCTCTTCTATTGTGTCAGCCTTGTATAGAAGGCCTCTATCAAATAGGCTCTTAGCTTCTTCTGGGTTAGATTTCATTGTACCAGTTTTTTCGTTTGATTTTTCATCCCAAATTAGATAACCAACATAGTCTGTTTGATCTTTGATAGCCATTGAGATAGCACGTCTTGTATCAAGCTCTTCTACGAATCTCTTACCTTCTTTGTTTACTAGAAGCGCTCCACCTACTAGTCTTGTATCTCCAACATATAGAAGCTTACCTGTTTCTACATCACAGATTGGGTAAAGTTGGATCTTGTCCATATCTACAGTATCAGCACCAAGAGCTTGTGCCATTACGATACCATCTCCTGTCGCTCCTGGAGAGTTAGTTGATAGGACGTGTTCGTCGATTTCATGGTCGTTCTCATAAGTCATCTCATCATTTGCACCAAATCCACCTGTAGCAAGAACTACTGACTTAGCGTTGATTTCGTAGTTTTTATCGCTTCCTTCTGCCCTAACTCCACTAACAACTCCGTCTTTTGTAAGGACTTCCTTAACGTCTGTGTTTGTCATTAGGTCAATTCCTAGCTCTTCTGCTTTTGCCTTATATTTAGAAATTAATTCATTTCCTGTGTGGTTTTTAGGAATGTAAGATCTCTTAACTGAGTGTCCACCGAAGAACATCAAGCTATCTAGCCATTCTACTCCGATGTCATCTCTTAGCCAGTGGGCACCATCTGTTGCCTTGTCAGCTAATACTTCGATTAATTCTTTCTTTCCGCCTGCTTCTTCAACATCTTTTGCGAATAGTTCTTTACTATCTTCGATTCCTTCTTTTTCTTGAAGTTCGTTAGCTGGAGCTGCGTATTCTCCACCAGAAATTAGGGTATTACCACCAACTTGACCAAGTTTTTCAAGAAGTAGTACATCGGCACCTGATTCTTTGGCACTTACTGCAGCAGCAAATCCTGCTCCACCACCACCTACAACTACTACATCGTAATCCTTAGTTTCTGTTTCCTTATTATTAGCTTCGTCACTTTCCTTTTCATAAAGCTTAAGGTCACGACCACTTTCTTCAATGGCAGCCTTAACTGCTTCGATTAGGACAGTTGATGTAACTGTAGCTCCTGAAACAGTATCTACATTTATAGATTGTTTATCTACTATTTCTTTTACGATTTTATCAGCTGCTTGATCTCCTAGACCTTCTGTTTCCTTATGTACTAGATCAATTGAAGCTATCTTATCTCCCTCAAAATTAACAGTAGCTTCTATGTCTCCGTTGTGTCCTGCTTCTGTTACCTTAACGCTTTCTGCCTTAGCTCCATCCTTATTATCAGCTGTATTGTTACCACATGCTGTAAAAAGCATAGCTGCTGATAAAAGAATTGGCAAAATTTTATTCTTCTTCATATTTCCTCCCTTTTTTCTACTGCTTATAAATGATAACAAATTATGGAAATGTTTGCAAGTTCTTAGGATATCAGGTTAAAGTACTTTTTATAAATATTTATCAAACATGTATATTACAGGGATTAGTCCAATTTTTATTATAAATTTTACATATTATTACAATAAAATTTCCTCCTATTTTCCTATAGTTATAATACTAAAAATCAAAATCAGAAATAAATTTTTCCAAAGAAAATCCCCTCCACCTATTTCTAGATTTTGGGGTTGACTTTAATAATTAATTATCACATCGACTTGTTCTTCTAGGACATCCTTGTTGTGTTTGGTCTCTGAAGAGTAGGCAAAGATTAAGCCTTCGTCGTCGATTTCTAGCTTTTTCATGATTTGTTTGATATGTTTTTGGATCTGGCTTTTCTTGATTTTATCAAACTTAGTTGCAATTACAAAGCCTGTAAAGCCAGTTTCTCTTATCCAATCATACATCTGCTTGTCTAGGCTAGTTGGCTCATGTCTAATATCAACTAGGAGGAAGACTTCTTTTAGGGCTTCTCTTTGGTGGAGATATTCATTAATTAGCTTATCCCACTTGGCCTTCTCCTTCTTGCTGACCTTGGCATAGCCGTAGCCTGGAAGGTCTACGAGTCTAAACTTATCATTTATCCTATAGAAGTTGATGGTCCTAGTCTTGCCTGGGACTGAGGAAGTCTTGGCAAGCTTTTTTCTACCTAGGAAGGAATTGATAAATGAGCTCTTGCCTACGTTACTTCTGCCTACAAAGGCAAGCTCAGGAAGATCCTCACTTGGCCATTGTTCCCTAAATCCTGCAACTTGTTCGAGTTCAATACTTTTTATCTTCATATTAAGGCCTTTTCTATGACTTCAGCTACCTTGGAGACTGTGATGAAGTTAATCTTATCTCTAATCTCTTTTGGAATATCTTCAGTATCTCTTTCATTTTCTTTTGGAATTATGACGTTTTTGATTCCGTAAGAGTAGGCTGCTAGGGCCTTTTCCTTAAGGCCTCCTATAGGGAGGACATTACCACGAATTGTAACTTCTCCAGTCATAGCTATATCACTTCTTACTTTTTTACCTGTTAGGGCTGATACCATGGCACAGGTCATAGTAATTCCTGCAGAAGGACCGTCTTTTGGTGTTGCTCCTTCTGGGAAGTGGACATGAATGTCCTTATTTTCGTAGAACTTCCCACGGATTCCTAATTCACTTTGCTTTGATCTAATATAGGCCATGGCTACTTGGCCGGATTCTTTCATTACATCTCCTAAGGACCCTGTCATTTCTACATTGCCCTTACCTTCCATGACATTTGCCTCAACAGACAGCATGGTTCCACCAACAGAGGTCCAAGCGAGTCCATTTACAAGGCCTACTTGGTCCTCTTTTTCGATAGCATCGTCGAGGAATCTCTCCCTACCTAGGTATTTTGTGTAATTTTGCATAGAAACACGAACCTTATCCTTGCCAGCAAGTATTTCTTTGACAGCCCTTCTACAAATCTTGGCAATTAGTCTTTCAAGTTCTCTAACACCTGCTTCTCTAGTGTAGTTTTTGATGATTTTTTCAATTACTGCATCTGATATAGTAATTTCATCTTCCTTAAGACCATTGTTTTCCATCTCTTTAGCTACTAGGTATTTCCTCGCGATAGATTCCTTCTCGTTTATTGTATATCCTGATAGCTCTATTACTTCTAGCCTATCGTAGAGGGCATCAGGGATTTCATTCATGTCATTTGCTGTTGTGATGAAGAAGACATCTGATAGGTCGAAAGGAATATCTAGGTATCTATCGATAAACTTATCGTTTTGTTCTGGGTCAAGGACTTCTAGGAGGGCACTTGATGGATCTCCCCTAAAATCTGACCCTAATTTGTCGATCTCATCTAGGAGAAAGACTGGGTTTTTGACATTGATCCTGTCGATATTGGCAAGAACCCTTCCTGCCATAGCTCCGACATAGGTTCTCCTATGACCTCTGATTTCTGATTCATCGGTTACTCCACCGAGCCTCATAGAGACAAATTTCCTATCAAGAGCTCGGGCTATGGATTTAGCTATAGAAGTCTTTCCTACACCAGGAGGTCCTACTAGGCAAATCACGCTTCCCTTTGAGTTCTTGTTTTTTTGTCGAACTGCGATAGATTCTAGGATTCTTTCCTTTACATCTCTTAGGCCGTAGTGGTCTTCGTCTAGGATTTTCTCTGCCCTAGCTATATCTATTACATCCTTACTTAATTTATTCCAAGGAAGAGATACTACAAAGTCCAAATAAGCAGACAAAACTCCATAGTCAGGGCTCATCTCTGGTAGGGAGTCGATTCTTTCGATATCTTTTTCTAGAGACTTCTTGCTTTCCTTATCAAGCTTTATAGACTTTATTTTCTTCCTATAATAGTCAGCCTCGCTCTTGGCCTCTCCGTTATTTTCATTGATTTCTTTCTTTAAGACTTCCATCTTCTCTCTAAGATAGTAGTCCTTTTGGCTCTTGTTGATATTATCTTGAACCTGTTTTTCTATCTGTTTGGATAGCTTCTTAAGGCTTATTTCCTTACTTAGTATCTCGTGGAGAGCGAGCATCCTCTTTTCTGTATCTATGGTCTCGAGTATTTGGTAATACTCTTTTGGAGCAAGCTCTAGGTGGAAGGTTATCACATCAACTAGCCTGTGGAAGTTATCTATCTCTATCAGACTGTAGGCTATTTCATCAAGGGCATTGTTATCAAGACTAATATATTCCTTGAAGTCATCTATCAAGATTTTCTTTAGGGATAGGAGATTTTCCTTATCTTTTTCCTCTTCTTCCCTGTAGTGATATTCTGTTACAGCAGCTTTTAGAAAGCCTTCGGATACTGTTAGATCATCAAGTCTTGCCACTCCTATTGGATCTACAAAAACTCTAGTAACACCATTTGGAAGCTCGAAGGTATCTTTTATGCTTGCTACTATACCAAATTCGTATAGGCCTTCCTTTTTTGGATTGTCATCAAAGACATCCCTCTGGTTTACCAAAAACAGATTAGTATTTCTAAGCCTTGCATCTTCAACTGCATTTACCGAAATACTTCTTTTGGCATCGAAACTTAGGAAGGTAGTTGGCATTGGCCAGTAGCCCCTTAGGGCTACAAGAGGATATTTATTTTCAACTTTTTCATAAACATCTGTCATCTTTTACCTCGCTATAAAATGGGGCTGTTGCAAATTTATGAATACTATCGTCATTCATTAAGCATAATCTTTCATTAATAGAGATTAGTTAATGATATCAGAACGATTGTTCATTCGGCAACAACCCCATCTTTCTATCTTTTCTTATAAACTAATTTTTCCTTATCATCTATAGACTCTTTTGTGACAATTACTTCTTCTAGATCATCTATTGAAGGTATTTCAAACATGAGATCTAGGAGGAGATTTTCCATTATAGTCCTTAGTCCTCTGGCACCAGTTTTTTGATTGTAGGCTTTTTCTGCAATCTTTTCTAGAGCCTCATCTTCAAATGTAAGCTTTACACCATCTAGCTCAAAGAGCTTTTGGTATTGTCTTACGAAGGAGTTTTTTGGCTCCTTTAAGATTTTAACTAGAGAGTCAACTTCAAGGGAATCAAGGCTTACAACTATAGGTACCCTTCCTATAAATTCTGGGATGAGTCCGTACTTAAGGAGGTCTTCAGTGTTTACTTCCTTAAGGCTTGCACTAGCATTTTTTGTAACACTTGCCCCAAAACCTATGCTCTTTTCAGAAAGTCTCCTATTTATTATATCTTCAATTCCATCGAAGGCTCCTCCTAGGATAAAGAGGATATTTGTAGTATCTACTTGAATATACTCTTGGCTAGGATGCTTCCTTCCTCCTTGAGGAGGGACATTTGCTTCTGTTCCCTCAATTAGTTTAAGGAGGGCTTGTTGGACACCTTCACCTGATACATCACGGGTTATAGATGGATTTTCGCTTTTTCTTGTGATCTTATCTATCTCATCCACATAGATAATTCCACGCTCTGCTATGTCGATATCGTAATCTGCGGCTTGGACGAGTTTTAGGATAATATTTTCCACATCCTCACCTACATAACCTGCCTCTGTAAGGCTTGTCGCATCTGCTATAGCAAAAGGTACATTTAGCTTGCGAGCAAGGGTTTGGGCAAGGAGTGTCTTTCCTGAACCAGTTGGACCTAGCATTAATATATTTGATTTTTGTAGCTCTATGTCGCTATCTTCTTCATTGCTATTAATTCTTTTGTAGTGGTTATATACTGCAACAGAAAGGGTCTTTTTGGCATCATCTTGACCTACAACATAAGAGTCTAGGAAGTCCTTGATCTCCTTTGGTGTTGATAGGTCGATATCAGCCGAAAACTCACTTGATGTGTTAGTCTCTTGGGCTATAATCTCGTGACATAAGTCGACACATTCGTTGCAAATATAAGCATTAGGACCAGCTATAATTCTTTTAACTTGTGAGCTATCCTTGCCACAAAAAGAACATCTTATTTCTTTTTGTTCGTAATCAGACATTTATTCCTACTTACTTTCAATTACTTTATCGATTAGACCATACTCTTTCGCTTCAGCTGCTGTCATAGCAAAGTCCCTATCGGTATCTTTTTCTATCTTCTTTAGACTTTGTCCTGTATTATCAGAAAGGATATTGTTTAGTCTTTCTTTAATCTTAATTATTTGTTCAGCTTGTATCACAATATCGCTAGCTTGACCTTGGGCTCCACCAGAAGGTTGATGGATCATGATATTTGAGCTAGGTAGGGAGTATCTTTTCCCCTTAGCCCCTGATGATAGAAGGACTGCCGCCATTGATGCAGCTTGACCTATACAGATTGTGGATACATCTGGTTTGATGTAGTTCATTGTATCGTATATAGCAAGTCCGCTTGTTACAACTCCGCCAGGAGAGTTGATGTAAAATTGGATGTCCTTATCAGGATCTTCGCTTTCTAGAAATAGTAGTTGGGCTATGATTATATCTGATATTTCATCACGAACTTCACCTGATAGGAAGATTATCCTGTCTTTTAGAAGTCTTGAATATATATCATAGGCTCTCTCGCCTCTATTTGTTTGTTCTACAACTGTTGGTACTAAATAATTTTTAGGAATCATTTTATCTCCTTATCTAAATGGAGCTTATTTGTCTTCGCCTTCCTCGTGGTCGTGGTCTTCTTCGCCAACTGCCTTGTGGTATTCTTCGTGAGGAAGAGCTTTAGCGTTTTCTGTAAGAAGTTCAACTGCTTTTCTTCTCATGATGTTCTCTTCTAGAGTCTTATCAGAGATGTTTTTAGCGAAAAGTTCTTTGAATTTCTCAAGATCATCTACTCCATAACTTTCTGCTGCTTCTTTGATTTCGTTTTCTTTTTCTTCTTCTGTAACTTCTATGCCTTCTTTAAGAGCAACTTCGTCTATAACGAGATTTGCCTTAACTCTAGCTTCTGCTTGAGCTCTGTATTGGTCACGGATTTGGTTGATATCCATCTTTGTCATCTCGATATATTGAGCTAGGGTGATACCCATTTGTTGAAGTCTTTGGTCTAGGTTTTGTAGTTCGTAGTCGATTTCAGCATCAACCATTGGTCTTGGTGCGCTTACTTCAGACTTATTAACTAGAGCTTCAATTGCTTGGTTTTGGATTAGGTTTTTAGCGTAATCCTTCTTTTCTTCAGCAAGTTTTTCTCTTAGGTTGTTCTTTAACTCATCAAGTGTGTCGAATTCAGAGATGTCTTTTGCGAACTCATCATCTAGTTCTGGAAGTTCTTTTCTTGTAATTAAGTTGATTTCAACTTCGAACTTAGCATCTTTTCCTTGGAATTCTTTCGCTTGGTAATCTTCTGGGAAGGTTACGTTAACGTCAAACTTATCTCCAACCTTGTGGCCTTCTACTTGTCCTTCAAAGCCTTCGATAAAGGTGTTTGATCCAAGAACTAGGTCGTAATCTTCTGCCTTACCACCTTCGAATCTTTCTCCATCAAGGAAACCATCAAAGTCGATATTTACTGTATCGCCTTCTTTAGCTTCGCCATCTTCAACTGGAACTAGTCTTGCGTTTTCGTCTTGTTGTTTCTTAAGTTCTGCGTCAACATCTCCGTCTGTTACTTCGCTAGATACTTCTTCAACGATTAGTTCTGAATAGTCCCCTAGTTCTGGGTGTGGTTTTGTTTCAACTTCAACCTTAAATGTGATATCTTTTCCTTTTTCGATATCGTCTAGGTCTACTGATGGTTGGTCGATTACTTCAAGGCCAAGTTCTTCTACAGCTTTTTCGTATGGTGTAGGGAAAACTATCTTGATTGCTTCATCGTAGAAGATTTCTGGTCCGTACATTTTCTCAAGTACTTTTCTAGAAACGTGACCTGGTCTAAAGCCATCTACCCTATATCTAGATTTGTTTCTTTTATATACAGTATCAGTTGCCTTTTTGAACTCATCATAAGGCACGTCGAATTCGAATTTTGCTATATTATTTTCGTGTGATTTTAATTCTGTCATTTTTTCCTCCTGGTGTTCTTACTCATTGAAATAATATACTACTTCTTTGTCAAGCTATCAAGATTTTTACCCATTCTCGTCAAAAAGTCCTCGATTGCTTTTTTATTATTTTCTAAATTTTCTTCTAGTATTTCTTCTTCAATTATTCTTAAAAGATCTCCAATAATCTTTCCTTGAGGATAGCCCATCCTTATTAGGTCATTTCCATCAACGGCAAGGTCTGATCTTTTCTTAGGTATATCATCCGCCAAGACTTCAGCAAGGATCTCTTCTCCAAGGTCTATATTACTGGGATCAGGGTGGTTGGTTGAAAGGATGTCCGCTCTTTGTAGGTCGAATAAGCGCCTAAGATTTTCTTCGCCTAGTCGTCTAAGAAGCTTTCTGATAGACTTTTTTGTGTAAATATTGGAACAGTCCATATGCCTTTTGACAAGGATTGTAGCATCACTTATGAATTTATTTGAAAACTTTAGCTCCTTAAGCCTTTTCCTTAACATCTCTTCCGAAAGATTTTGATGGCCGAAGAATCTCCCCTCTCCTCTCTCATCTAGGAAAAATGTATCGACCTTGCCAACATCGTGGTAGAGAGCAGCAAATCTTACGGTAAGGTCTGCTGAGCTTTTATCAAGCACCTTTTGGCTATGATTGTAGACATCATCTGCATGATAGGTCGAATGTTGGTCAAAGCCTACCGTTCTTTTTACTTCAGGGAAAATTTCAGCTAAGAGCCCTACTTCATCCATAAGCCTTATCCCCCTGGAAGGAGTAGCTGAAGTGAGGATTTCACTTAATTCACTGGCTATCCTCTCCTGGGATATGGAATTAATCTTATTGGCATTTTCCCTAATAGCTTCCTTGAGGGATTCTTCTATGGTAAAGCCCAAGCGGTTTGCAAAGCGCACCGCCCTAAGACTTCTTAGGAGATCTTCGTCTATTCTTTCTCTAGGATCTCCCACAGCCCTTATAACTTTTCTAGAAAGATCCGCACCTCCTTCAAAGGGGTCAATTATCTTACCCCTATCAAAGGCCATAGCGTTTATGGTAAAGTCTCTTCTTTCTAGGTCATCTATCAGATTATCAGAAAAGCTAACTTCTGTAGGATGTCTCCCGTCCCTATAGGCGCTTTCTTTTCTGAAAGTCGTAATTTCAAAGGCTTCTCCTTCTATTATGACTTTGATTGTCCCAAATCTCTTTCCAATATCTATAAGCTTAAAGTCTCTGAAGACTTCCTCGATCTCTTCTGGCCTTGCATCAGTTGTGATATCTATATCAGAAACTTCTCTAGAAAGAAGGCTGTCTCTAACAGCTCCTCCCACAGGAAAAGACTTAAAGCCAGCCTCTTTTAATCTATCTATTATATTTTCATAATTAATCTTTGTATTAAGTCTCATTACTTTTCTTTTCTTCCTACTTCTATCTTGTAGGATACTGGATCTTTTCCATCATAAAGGCTTACTCCGTCAGGAATATTAAGCTTGATCTCGCCATTCTTATCAGATTTAAGCTCAGCAACATTTACAGGATAAGTTTCGATTTGATCTACCGACTTTAGAGACCCGCTATCGCCCTTTATGACGCATTCCTTCTGAGATAGACTTATATTTTTAATCTCGTAGCCATAAGCTGGCTCACCATAATAACTTATTTTTATGGGAACTCTCTTAGTTTCCTCTGCCCTAAAGGAAATATTTATATCATCATTTGACTTCTCGATGCCAGTAACTTCCTTGCCGTCCTTATCCAAAATATGGATATCTAGATTATGGATTTTGCCATCTAGATAGCTTTCCTCGTCAATATTTACTTCAACTCTATCGATCTTATTTATTTGAGATACAGGTCCCTTGACTGTGACTTCCTTGATAGACTGCTCGTTAATTTCAACAGACCTTCCATCTTTTAGGCTATCCTTGATTATGATATTGATCGGGAGGGACTTTTCTACCTTCTTTTGAACATTGATATTGATTGAAGGAGGATCTACCATGGAAATCCCAACCCCGCTTGGTGTATCTACCTTAACCCCAACAGATTGGATTCCTTCCTTTACATCCTTAACGTCAATACTTGCTTGGATGTCGTTTTGCTTGATTCCGACAATCTTATCCCTAGTGCCCTCAACTCTGATATTGACATTACTTGCCTCATCGAGACCTATAATTGTATAGCCCCTTTCTTCTAAGGCGTCCTTGTTTTGGACAAGGATTGGAACATTTCTGAAAGTCCTATTTACAGAAGGGTTAGTCGAAGTAACTACAAAAGCCCACATGACAATAGCAAGAATAATCGATAGGACTATCAATTGCACATCATTTTTCTTTTTCATTTACCTCTCCCTTCTTTTCTTTCTTCAAGACCTCACTTACATTATCAGTATTTACAAGCTCGTTTTTAAGTCTAATCTTCAGGCTTTCCTCATCAAAATATCTATTAATCTTGCCATTTTCTGCAACAGAAATATTTCCTGTCTCTTCTGATACAATAACCACAAGACAATCGCTCTTTTCAGAAATCCCAATAGCTGCTCTATGCCTTGTCCCAAGCTCCTTGGCTATAGTATTTGAAGAAGACAAAGGCAAGTAGCAAGCTGCTGCAGCGATAGTATTTTTCCTAATAATCACAGCCCCATCGTGAAGAGGAGTGTTGGGAATAAAGATATTTATAAGAAGCTCTGAAGAGATATCACTATCAAGCTTGGTCCCACTTTCTATAATATCAGAAAGACCAACTTCCCTTTCCAAAACCACAAGAGCTCCAATCTTTTGCCTAGAAAGAGAGCTCATAGCAGAAACTAGCTCATCTATACTTCTCTCATCCCTCTGGATCTTTTCACTAGAAAACAAACTCCTACCCCTACCAAGCCTTTCAAGAGCGCTCCTAAGCTCTGGTTGAAAGACAACTATGATAAAGACTAGGGCAACTGTCAAGAATTGATTCATCACCCAAGAGACTGTATTAAGATTTAGAATATCCGCAATAGATGCGAAAAACAAAACAAAAATCAGTCCCTTAAGTACCTGTTCGGCCCTGGTGTTTCTTAGAAGTGAGAAAAGTTTATAAATAACAAAGGCAATAATTGCAATATCAATAATATCTGTCACCCTAATCAACATCAAAGACGTAATAATATTTTCCAAAAAATTCATACTTCCTCCTTCTATTAATGTACTATTTAACAAGCTTATTGGTAGGAAGAAGATAAATTATTTTCCCCCTTTGCTATTAGATAAGCCCAACAAAATTCCAAAAACAGACCCCAGGCAAATTCCTAGAGCAAGTTTATCAAAAAGTCCTCCAAAAATCATCCCAAACAAGGCTCCTAAAGAAAGCCAGTAAGAAAGTTTCTTAGTATTATTTCCCATGTCTACCTCCTTCGCATTTAACTTTATTCTACATCAATGATTTACTTAGTAAATACATTCATCTTCTCATAAAACAAGCCCTCCTAAAATTTCCCTCCCTTAAAAACCAAGATAGTCTTATCTTATTCTTTCTCCTCTTTGAAAGAGTTGGGATGTTTTTTATTGCTTTGATAATCAGATCTTCTCCATAATCATCCAATAACTTTGAAATAGCTTCGCAATAGCTGGGGTTAGATATAATATCTTCATCAGAAAAAGTCCCTCGTTGAGATTTCCAAAGCCTATCTAACTTTGAAAGGAGGCTTTTGTCTACTAAGTTATTTGTATTATAAGTTTTTGTTATATTAGTATTTAGTAGCCTTTTATTTTCTACTTCTTGATTTTCTACAAGTAAATCTCCTATACCTTGATTTTCTCCTAATATTATTTCATCTTTCTTATCCAGATTAGCTATTTCCTCCTCTTTACTAGGATTATGCTTCTGATCGCTATTTTCATCATCTTTATCAAGGTATTGATCTTCTACTTCTAGATTTTCTCCAAGTGGACTATTTAAATTGATTTCAATACTTTCATTAATCTCAGTCTCCCAGCGGATTATCACTCCATCTTCCTTTATAGGATATCTTTTAAGATAGCCCTTATCTATCAGCTCAGAAAGTCCTGTCCTAAAAGAAGATATCCCATCTTTTGACTTTGTAACAATATGCTCTATATGAACAACCCAATCATCAGGTAGGCTCAAAAGATAAGTAAGAATCCCATTGGCCTTAAAGGAAATGTCTTCATCATTTAAGTAGCCATTATCTATTGTAGTAAAATTTCCTATCTTTTCCACACGATTTACAATCATAATCTCTCCTTTATATAAATACTTCTACTTATATATAGAAATTAAAGGAAATTCTTCCCGAAAAAAGCTAGAAAAGAATTCTCTCTCCTAGCTTTACTAAATTAATATATATTTAATTCTCCTTTATATTTTTCTTTATAGAAGTTCAAGAAGAATCGGATTAATAAACATCCGCAAGTTTTTTCTAAACCTTCAGCAGGCTGACTCCTACAAGATAAATAAGCAAATCCTAACCATAAGCCTAAAGCATCTCAATAAAGGCGGCCATTCTTGTGTTTAGTTGGCCTATGTCTGCTTGGCCGAAGTCGGTTTCTAAGTAGGTGTATGGGATTTTTTTCTCTTCTTGGACGAATCTTTTGATTTTTTCTCTTTCTACATTGTAGGTATGGCAGGCTACAAGATCCATTTCTACTACTCCGTCTGCCTGGTATTCGTCTATTAGTCTTCCTAAAAGCTCAAATCTATTGGTATCTGGACTCATTACAGAGCAACCTATGTCTATATATCTATCGGCTAGGGCCTTTACTATGTCCTCTTGATCGAGATCTACATTTCTATCGAAGTTTTTCTCCCCCGAACAGTTTTCAAAACTTACTATAACGCCTCCGTTATCTTCTATAGCCTTGATTACCTTTTCTGTAGCCCCTCCCATCGGGCAGCCTGTTACTACTATCCTTGGCTTTTTCTCTCTCGAATCAGGATCGTATTCGTCGATTATTCTTTTGGCAAGGGCGTTGATCTCTCCTGGTATCTTTTCCTTGTCCATATTAAATTGGCTACCATAAGTTACATGAAAGAGGTCGAGTCCTGACATTGGAGTTGGGTCAAGTTTCATAGTTTTGGCTATGTTTTTTTGGGCATCTCTTATGTCATTTCCAAGCTTTACTGCTTTTCTTAACTTCTCTTCTGTAATTTCTGTTTCAAATTTTTCTTCCATGTATTCCTTGAATTCATAAACTTCCTCCGCCCAGTATCTTTTGGCCTTTTCGTCTTGCCTATTTGGTAGGTTCATCATGTAAACAGGCTTTATTTCATCCATCAATTCGTACATTTTCTTCTTCCCATCACAGGTTGTCTCTCCTACTATGACATCTGAAAAATAGAAAAATGGGCATTTGTCGGTTTTGGCAAAGCCGTAGGATGACTTGATAAGTGGGCAGAGATTGGCCGGGAGGTCCTTTTCTGCTTCTGCCATGGTTTCATCACTTGTTGAGCATAGACCAACCGTGCTTGCTCCCGCAGCCCAGGCTACTTCTTCAGGAAAATATGTACAATAGGCTCCTACTAGGGGAATATTTTTATCCTTTAGGTCCTTCACACCTAGGAAGGCATTTTTTCTTGCGTCGGCGAACTCTTCAAATATTTCTGGTAAGTCTTTAATTAGGTCTGTCATCTTTTTTTCTTCTCCTTAGATAGATAGGCTCCTCCGATTGAGCCTGCAAATTGTCCGTTCTTTAGATTTATAACTTGGCATCCTATTGTTTCGGATAAGATTTCGGCAAAGTAAGATACATTGCTTAAACCACCCGTAAGGATTACTTTCTCACTATCTCCTATTTTGTTATACATCTGGCTTACTTTCTGAGCGACTGAGTTTACGATTCCTGCCGCTATATCCTCTTTCTTTCTTCCTTCTCCCACATAGGAGGTGATCTCTGTTTCTGCAAAGACCGTACACATTGACGATATGGAGATGGCCTCTCCTTTCTTGGCTAGGTCAAAGAGTTCAGTAATCGTTAGTCCGAGCTTGTTGGCCATGACTTCGATAAATTTTCCCGTGCCCGCTGAGCACTTATCATTCATTTGAAATTCAGATACTAGTTTATCTTCTATAAGGATAGCCTTGGTATCCTGACCTCCTACATCTATGACTGAAAGATCATCAAGGCCAGATAGGGCCCTCGCTCCTCGTGCGTGGCAGGTGATTTCTGTTATGACAAAGTCAGCGAAATCGACGCTTATTCTACCGTAACCTGTCGCTGTGACCCTGGTATTATCGCTATCTACGTCGACTCCTTTTTCGAGGAGCTTGTTTTTGATATCATTTGCGACTTCCTTAGACGACCAGCCAGTAGGAGTTACGAAGTTTATCTTCCTATCTCCAATTACAGATACCTTGCTTGCAGTTGATCCTATATCGATTCCTACATAGTTCATTTGTCTACTCCAAGCTTATGGATTTTCTCATAGGATATTGAGTTTTCCTCTAGTGTCTTTGTAATTTTTTCTAAATCTTTCCCCTCTAGCTTAAAGGCAAGGCCACAGCCTGCGGATATTTCATTTGGTAGGGGGATAATCTTTCCAGCAAGTTTATTTTCCTTAGCGAATGCCTCCATCATCATGGCATCTGTAGTCGTATCAAATGTTATTACTATCATAATTATCTCCTAGTATTTCCTTTAGGGCATATATTGTTTTATCGATCTCTTCCTTTTTTGTGAAGTAGGAGAGGGAGAAGCGTACGAGTCCATCTTCTTCTGTCCTTAAAGCTCTGTGGCAAAGAGGGGCGCAATGGGCTCCAGCCCTGGTGGCTATGTCGTATTTTTCGGCAAGGATTTGGGCTAGGTTATTAGAGGGGACTTTGGTGGAATTAATCGCAAGTATTCCAACCCTCTTATCTAAATCCTTGGATCCATAAATTGTAAGAGTAGGTATTTGCCTTAGCCTGTCCTCAAAATATATAAGTAGGTCTTTTTCCTTTTTTCTAATATTAGCTAGGCCAATTTGATTTATAAAATCAAGGCTTGCATTTAAGGAAAGAATACCGTAAGCATTGATAGTCCCTGCCTCTAGGGCTTCTGGCATGGTATAAGGATGGTCTTTGTCAAATGAATTGATCCCACTTCCTCCGACCTTTAGGGCATGCGGATTTAGCCCATCTCTTATGTAAATTCCACCAGTACCCGTTAGGCCATATAGGGCCTTGTGACCTGTAAAGCAAAGGACGTCTATCCCGTATTTTTCGACATCTATATCGATAAGTCCAGCACTTTGGGCAGCATCTACTATAAGTAAGAGCCTATGCTTTTTGCAAAAGTCAGAAACTTTCGAAAGATCGGTAATATTTCCCGTAACATTTGAAGCATGGCTTATAACCAAAGCCTTAGTGTTTTCTCTTACAAGCCCTTCCATCATTTCATAATCGAGTATCCCTTCCTTTTCATCCTTAAGCCCTACAAAGGAAAGCTCAGCTCCTTCCTTTTCCTTAAGATAGAGAGGACGGAGGACGGAATTGTGCTCGATAAGAGACGTTATTACATGATCGTCTCTTCCTATAAATGAAGAAATAGCGATGTTTAAAGCCTCCGTGGCATTTGTGCAAAATGCAAGTCTTCTTGGATCTTTGGTATTAAAAAGCCTCGCAAGCTTGATTCTAGTAGCAAGGACCATCCTTCCTGTATCTAGGGAGATTTCATTGAAGCCTCTCGAAGGATTTCCTATCTTATCAAAATTTTCTATCAATCTTTCCTTGACCAGGTCAGGCTTGACCAAAGTCGTTGCAGCATTGTCTAAATAAATCATAGCGAACCTCTTTTAAAAATATATCGACCTCGCCCCTATTATCTAATATATTACTTTCCTTGTCAAAACTTTTTCATACTTCTAAGCCTCTTAATGATTTGGAGAAGGGATAGTATTAAGTAACTTCTTTAGCAATAACTCTAGGTCTTTTTAATTAATCTGTGAAGGTATACTAAAATTTACGAAAACCTTTCTTGATGTATTTTTGAAAAATATTCGGTAGAATATTAGAAGGAGGTCCTATGAAGAACTTAGAAGTATGCGGCGGTTGCAATGCCAAGATTGCCGCAGGTAATTTGGATAAATTATTAAAGGATATTATCCCCTACAGAAGGCACGATGTCCTAGTAGGATTTGACAAGAAGGACGATGCTTCAATTATCGACATCGATGGCGAAACTTGCGTGATCCAGACCCTAGATTTCTTCCCTACTATGGTAGAAGATCCTTATCTTTTCGGTCAAATCGCTGCCGCCAACGCCCTAAGCGATGTCTACGCTATGGGAGGAGAGGTCATCTCTGCCCTTAATATCGTGACATTTCCCCTAGAAGAGGACTTTGCTATCCTCAAAGAAATCCTCCGTGGAGGTAATGATAAGGTAAGTGAGGCCAGGGCAAGCCTTACTGGTGGGCATTCGATCCATGATAAGACCATAAAGTACGGCCTTTCTGTTACTGGCAAGGTCAAAAAGAAAGAAATTTGGGAAAATAACACGCCAGAAGATGGCGATGTAATATTGCTTACGAAAAAAATCGGAACAGGGCTTGTTACTGCCAACTACGCCCAGGGACTAGTTAGCGAAGAGGACTTTAAAGCTTGTACAAGGCAGATGGCAACTCTCAATAAATACGCCAGGGATATCTTCACCAAATATCAAATTCATGCAGCGACGGATATCACAGGCTTCGGCCTTTTGGGCCATCTTTCAGAAATGGCAGGAGATGATTTTACTATAATCCTTGAAAGCGCCAAGGTCCCAGTCCTATCCCCTGCTAAAAAGCTTACCGCTGAGTTTCTCTATACTTCTGGTGGACAAAATAACAGAAACTATCTCGAAGGCGATGTAGAATTTATGATAGATGATTTCGCTATGGAGGAAGTCCTCTTTGACCCACAAACATCAGGCGGCTTGTGTATTTCGGTAAGTCCAGAGGAAGCAGATAAGATAATCACAGACTTTAGGGAAAATAATTTGGAAATCTATCAAATAGGTCAGGTTAAAAGGAAAAGATCTTACAAGATAATCGTAAAATAAAGGAGCTATTATGAAAAAAATTGATTGTTTAGGAAAAGTTTGCCCAATACCAGTAATCGAAACAAAGAAGTTAATCAAGGAAAACCCAGAAGAAGTAGACTTCGAAATCCTAGTAGATAACGAAGTAGCAACTCAAAATCTCGCCAAGATGGCCAAGGAACTTAAAATAGAATCATCTTCTGAGAAAATCGAAGACGGAGTCTACAAAGTAAGTCTTAAGAAAAACGCTCAAAGCAAAGAAGAAGTATCAGAAGAAGGAAATAAAATCGATACATCTTCCTATGTTGTAGTAATCTCTGACGATAGGATGGGTAAGGGCGATGAGGACTTCTCAAAAAGCCTACTTGAAGGTTTCATCTATGCTCTTACAGAACAAGATAAGCTTCCAGAAAAGGTGATTTTCTACAATAGAGGAGTCTTCCTTACAGCAGCAAATGAAAAGACCATAGAAGACCTCAAGGTCCTTGAAGAAAAAGGCGTAGAGATCTTATCTTGTGGCCTTTGCCTGGGAAATTACAAACTTAAGGAAAAACTTGCAGTAGGAGAGATTACAAATATGTATAAGATTGTCGAAATCCTAAGAAGCTACCACACAGTTAGTCCATGCTAGGAGAAAATTTCGTCCTTTTCTCCTTCGAGAAGTTCGAAGACCCGGCAGCTGCCCTCGATAAGCTAAAGAATTTCGATAAGGCAAGGCTAATCCCCTTGCCTCCAGAAATTGATGCTGGCTGTGGCTATGCTTTAAGGATAAGAGAAAAAGATTTGACTAAGGCCCTAGCCATCCTAGAGGAAAGTGATTATAATGGGATTTTCCTTATGGAGCGAGATAAAAATGGGAGGAGGATAATATCCAGATATGTATTTTGATAACGCTGCTACGACTATCCACAAGCCCAAGGCTGTGATAGATAGGCTTTCTTATGTAATCTCTTCTGGAAATTACGGCAATCCATCAAGGTCAGGCCACATGCTTAGTCAAAACTCTATGATGGCGATTTTTGATACGAAAAAGTCTCTGGCTAGGATTTGCCATATAGAAAATCCCTCAGATATCCTCCTTACAGCAAACGCCACCTTCGCCCTAAACTTTGCCATCAAGTCTTTGGTAAAAAGAGATGACCACATCATCACCTCGACTACAGAACATAACTCTATCCTCCGCCCCCTCTATCAAACGGGCGCTGATATTTCCTTCGTGGACTTCGATAAGAATTACAAACTTAATTACCAAGATCTCCCCAAACTTTTAAGAAAAAATACCAAATATCTAATAATAAATTCCGCCTCAAATCTTTTAGGAGATGTCAAGGACCTAGATAGGGTCTATGATTTTGCCAGAGAAAACGAGCTAATAATGCTAGTAGATTGCGCCCAAAGCCTGGGCCTTATAGATATCGATATGGGAAAATACAGAAATTGCCTCTTCGCATTTACAGGACACAAGTCCCTTTACGGGCCAAGTGGGACAGGCGGACTAATTAAAAACGGCAACTTTCTCTTCAATCAAGTATTTGCCGGAGGTAGCGGGATAGATTCTTTCAGGGAGACCATGCCCCCTTCCTTTCCCCAAATATTTGAAGCAGGAACGGCCAACTTCTTGGGTCAAATCGCCCTAAAGGCAGGAGCCGACTTTATCCTAGATGAGGGCATTGATAAGATAAATAAAAAAGTAAGTAACCTTGCGAAAAGATTTTACCGAGGGATCGAAGAAATACCTGGGCTTAAGTTCTACTCCAAGGACCCAGACGAGCTTAAAACAGGCCTAGTTTCCTTTAATATTGGAAATATCCCCTCAGATGAAATCTCCCTCATTCTAGATGAGGACTACGATATTCAAACAAGACCCGGTTCCCATTGCTCTCCCCTAATCCATAGGCATTTTGCTACAGAAAGACAGGGCATAGTGAGATTTTCCTTTTCTTACTTCAACACAAATGAGGAAGTCGATAGGGCAATCCTTGCCCTAAGAGAAATTTCCCAAATATACAAATAGGGCCAGCCGATTTAATCCGCTAGCCCCTTTTACTTGCAAGTTTTAATATTTATTTTTTCTCGATAATTTCAATCTTGTATCCATCTGGATCTGTTACGAAAAAGTACTTATCTGAATTGTCGCTTAGGCCTCTAAGTTCTGTAACCTCATAGCCCTTATCGCTTAGCTCTTTTCTAAAAGACTTGATATCTGGGTTAGAGATTGCTATATGGCCGTAGCCATTTCCTAAATCATAAGCTTCTTCTTGGTCGTAATTGTAAGTTAGTTCCAATTCATAATCAGGTGAAGCAGGAAGCTTTAGGTAAACAAGGTCGAATTTCTTGTCTGGAAATTCCTTTCTTCTGCTTTCAACAAAACCCAACTCTTCTGTATAAAACTTATAGGACTTGTCAAGGTCCTTAACTCTAATCATCGTGTGTAAAAATTTCATATATCCTCCTAGTCTATTTATAACCAAAAGCGAAATTATTATTCACTTAGCTTTTTAGACTTACTTCTTCTGTAAGCCCGCAATAAATTCTTCTAGTTTTTTTATGTCTTTCTTATTAAAATATTCGACAAAATAACTTCCCTTTGCCTTGATAGTAAGCTTAATTTCTGATTTCTTTTCCTCTAAGCTTATATCCTTGACATCCCTTATCTTAATAAGAAGCAGAAGGGGACTGGCTCCATTCATTACGACAAAGCCATCTTTTCTTACTCCTCGGCTTAGGATATTACTTAGGAGAAAAATGATTGTCGATAGGGCTAGGATGAATCCAAATAAACTTCCATCCTTTTTCCCAGCCATTATAAGGATAAAAAGAGAATAGGCTCCTATAATTATTAGAAAAGTTGCCTTGATTTTAATTCTAATTTCATTCGAATATCCCAAACTAAAATTATAAAAACTTCCTATAAGGAAGGCTATTAGCATTATTATCTTTAGCATTTTAATGGAGTTTCTGGATTTCACCAGTCTTTTTATTTTTAATCATTAGAATCTCTGCCATGATTGAAATTGCAATCTCTTCTACGGAGCCATTGTCCACATCAAGACCTATAGGAGTGTAGATTTTCTCTAAATCTTCTCTCTTGTAGCCTTCTTCTTCAAGTTCCTTAAAGACTCTTACGACCTTGGCCTTTGAGGCAATCATACCTAGATAGTGGAAATCTTTATCTATTATTTTCCTAAGGGTCTGGGAATCGTAGGCGTGACCTCTGTTACAAAGGACTATATAGGTTTTATCATTATCAAAGTCGATTTTACCTACTGCTTCCTCGACTGGAGCTTCTATATATTCCTTGATTTCACTAAAGTCGTGACTTTCCCTAAACTCGCCTCTATCATCTATTACCGTAACTTCGAAGTTGGTCTTTGCCCCTATCCTTGCAAGCTTTTGGGAAATGTGACCTGCGCCAAAGATTACAAGGCGATTAGCTGCCTTGAAGTATTTTACAAATCCTCTAGAATTTCCCCCGCAGCTCATCTTAAGCTCCCCGTTTTGGGATAGATTGTAGTCAAACTCGAAGGATTCTCCCTTAGGAAAGCCTTCCATACATCTTCTTATGATATCAGCCTCAATTTTGCCTCCGCCAACTGTACCAAAGGACTTTCCATCTGATGTAACAGCCATTAGGGAGTTATCTTCTCCAGGAGTAGAGCCCTTGTTTTCTATCAAAAATACCAGGGCTGCATCCCTTCCCTTTTTGTTTTCTTCATAAATTTTCTCTAAAATATCTGCCTTCATAGACCCTTCCTTCTTTTCATTATGAGAAGTCCCTCAAGACTCCCTCCACCGATTAGCCTAGCCTTATCAGAAATCGTCCCCACATTACGAGGAATCACTCTTGGGTCGACATCTCCGACCTTCATCCCCTTAGTCACTTGGCTTCCTTCATTGATCATACCACGAACCATTCCGTCAAGTCCTGCGTAGATTTCCTTACCATCTACTAGGGCAACAGGCTCGCCCTCTTTTACAACTGAGCCTAAATCTTTTAGGATATGGAGCTTACCATCTCCTGTAGATCTTAGGATTCTTTCTGTCGTAAAGCCATTGATATTACCAGGATTACCGGTGTTTGGGGCGGCAGGTCCCTCAAATATTAGTCTGCCCAAATCGTGGCCCCTGTTGGTTTCTATTACTAAATCCACGTCTTCACCTGCGATAAAACCAGGTCCAAGTCCTATGGTTATAGGAGCCATGTCCTTCTTAGTCCCGAGGTTTTTCTTGGCAAGAATCCCATCTATAACACAGATAGGCTCCATCTCTTCTATGAATTTTCCCTTAGGATCAATTGTTACAGCAATCTTATCTTCTGCAAAGGCTTTTTCTATTTGAGACCTATCTTTGCAGTAAATTGCTTCTATATCTTCGATTTGGATTTCTCCCTCAAAGATCGCTTGAGCTACTGCGACATTTCTTCTGATACAGGTTGGTCTTTCGATTTCTAGGACCAATACGTCAAATCCTACTCTCTTAAGCTTCTGAATAGTCCCTGTTGCGACATCTCCTCCGCCTCTTACTATTACGAGATTCTTATTCATGATCACTCCTTAAATTCTCGTAGGCTTCAATGGTATCAATATCCAATAGCTCGTCTTCGTTTTCTATTGGGACCTTGTTAGTCTTTCCGTCTTTGGCAAAGATCATTCCTCCTTGGTCATCTTCAAGACTTAAAAGCTTATCCCTGTAGCTAGCAGGAAAGATTACTGGCGCTCCCCTTCTCATCCCTACGACAGGATAGGTCATAAGATTATTTTCCTTAAAGGATTCGATTAGTTTCTCGCAAGTTTCTTTCCTAAGAAGGGGCTGGTCTGCCACAAAAAACATCATATTAGTGTCTTCATCGGTCTCCCTTACACCAAGCTTGATTGATGAAGATTTGCCGATCTCATTGTCGGTATTACAAATAGCCACAAAGCCCCTAGACCTTGCATCTTCTAGGATTTCCTCATAGGAGGAGGCGACTATAACCTCATCAAATCCTACTTCCTCCAAGAGATCTAGAGTATGCTCGTAGATTTTCTTTCCCTTAAATTCTAGCATCAGTTTGTTCTCTCCCATCCTTTTAGATAGGCCTGAGGCCATTAATATAGCATTAATTTTCATAAAACTTTCCCTCCTTGATCGATCCGTAGGACAATTTAATATCAGAAAAATCAAAATCCTCCCTGATCTTACGGACATTTGCAAAGTCCTTCTCGCTTTCTACCTGGTTTAGGAATAGATATTTCCCTCCATCAAATCCCTTGTAGAAGCCCTTATCATAAGCGATTAATCTTCTTATCATCTTAGAATCTATGATACCAGTCCCTATATTTTTTGAAAAGCCTTCATAATTATAAGTAAAATCTTCCTTAAGCTCACGTCCTATGATCTTAATAGGCAAAACCCCTATAACTTTTGTCGTAAAATCATAAATTACAGGCTCGTAATCATACCAAAACTTAAGGGGTAGATTCCTACAACCGTCTGCTTCTATCAAGACATAATCAAAATCATCAAGAACTTCCTTAAGATTATCATATCCCACACTTTTTAGCTTCGCCTTTCCTGAAACTTCCTCTCCCAAACATACTATCCTCTCTGACTTATCATCCACATAAGAATCAAAGGAATTATAGGTCGGATAGGATGAATCTTTGGGAAGGGCGATTTTAGTCGAAGTCGTCATAAGGACCCTGCCCTTTTTGGACAAGCTAAGGGCAAGATAAGTCATAAGACTCGTCTTGCCCCCAGATCCTGTTATTGAAATTATATCATTTTTTTGTATATCAAATATTTCTTCTATTTTAAGCATCGAATTTCTTCCTCGGTTTGCTATAAGCCGTATCAGCCATTGGGAAATCACGTCTTAAGATTCCGTCAAGCTTGTAATAGGCTCCTTGAGCTGCTGGAGCAATTGGAATTGTCGCTATCTCTCCTACTCCCTTGGCACCAAAGGCCCTATCTAACAATTCATCGTCAGGCTTACTTACAAAGACAGTTTCGATTTCAGGAATCATTGGCGCTCTCCAAAGCCCAAGTGTTCCGTATTTGGCCTTGACCTTGGATTTATCTAGCTTAAAGTTTTCTGTAAGGGCGTAGCCTAGACCCATTACAATTCCTCCCTCAAGCTGGCCTTCGATTGCCTTAGGATTTATGACCTTGCCGGCATCGGTTGCGGCAAAGACTTTTCTAATAGTCCCGTCATCATTTAATATTACCACATTTGTAGAAAAACCGTAAGCTATGTGGCTTACTGGATTTTCCTTTTCTGAGCCCAGTGGATCGGTAGGATCGAAATATTCGTGGAAGTATTCCTTGCCATTAAGCTCATTTATATCATTAGCCTCGTCTAAGTCCTTCTTAAACTTTTCAGAAACTTTCTTTATGGCCTCACCAGAGATCAAGGTCTGACGAGATCCTGATGATGTACCAGAATCTGGTGAGTTGGCTGAGTTTGGATGGATTATCTCAACTTGATCTGGACGTAGACATAATATATCTAGGACCATTTGCTTAAAGACAGTTTGCGCTCCTTGACCCAAATCACTTGCAGCACAATATACTCTCACCACTCCATCTTCTACGACAATCTTTGCCCTACCCTTATCAGGTAGACCTACACCGACACCTGCATTTTTCATAGCGCAGGCAATACCAGCTCTGTCTTCGTTTTCTTCAAATATTTCCTTAACCGCCTCTAGAGTTTCGACAAGGGCAGTAGAAGAGTCTGCGATCTGTCCATTAAGAAGGACCTCGCCAGGTCTAATGGCGTTTTTGTATCTTATTTCCCAAGGAGAAATCCCGACCTTTTCTGCCAAGAGATTGATGTTACTCTCGAAGGCAAAGTTCGATTGGCAAACTCCAAAGCCTCTGAAGGCTCCTGCTGGTGGATTGTTCGTATAATATCCATAGCCATCGATTTCTGTATTCTCGTAATGGTAAGGTCCTACAGAGTGGGTACAAGCTCGCTCAAGAACTGGCCCACAAAGGGATGCGTAGGCTCCTGTGTCCATCTTGATCGTAGCCTTCATAGCTAGGAAATTGCCCTCTTCGTCACAGCCTAGCTTGAAAGTCCCAACCATTGGGTGTCTTTTCGGATGGAATTTCAAGGATTCGTCACGGCTAAACTTAATCTTGATTCTTTCCTTAAATTTGTAAGCTGCAAGAGCTGCAAGGTGCTGGCAAGATACGTCTTCCTTGCCACCAAATCCTCCTCCTATTAGCTTATTTTCTACCACAACTCTTTCTGGCTGATCTTCCCAGCCAAACATTATAAGGGTCTCTTTTCTAGTATCATAGACAGATTGGTCAGTGGTATAGATCTTTACCCCATCTCCCAAAGGCTCAGCAATTGCACATTCTGGCTCGAGAAAGGCATGCTCGGTAAAAGGAGTCGTGTAGGTCTCTTCTACTATATACTTACACTTCTTGAAGGCTTCTTCCGCATTACCACGGCTGACGTGTCTTTCTTGGCAGATATTACCTGTAGGATGGATGAAAGGAGCTTCTGGATCTTCTGCTTCTTCGATAGAAGAAATTGGCTCTAGCTCTTCGTATTCTATTTCAACTAACTTCTTTGCCTCAGCAAGAACCTTGTCATTTTCTGCTACTACAAGACAAATTGCATCTCCCTCATATCTTGTGATATCCCCCTCGCGAATGAAAACATCCCAGTCTTGGGAGATATGGCCGACCTTGTTGTTTGGAACATCTTTGGCAGTTAGGACTCCTATTACTCCAGGAAGGGTCTCCGCCTTAGTCGTATCAATCTTAAGGACCTTGGCTCTTGGGAACTTGCTCCTAATAGCAGATCCTACTTTCATATCATCAAAGATCATATCATCGACATATTCGCCTATGCCTAGGACCTTGTCGTGGGCATCGATTCTTATAAATTCATCTCCAACCTTGACCCTATCCTTTTCGTCACTAGTAATTTCAATATTGCCATTTATGATTTCAGAAGCAAGCTTGATTCCTTCGATGATTTTTACATAACCTGTACATCTACATATATTTTGCTTGATACCTGCCTTTATTTCATCCTTGCTAGGATTTGGATTATTTCTAATAATAGCAGCCCCGCTCATGACCATCCCTGGTGTACAAAAACCGCATTGGACTGCTCCTGCCTTAGAGAAGGCATGGACGAAAGCCTTCTTCTCAAGTTCTGTAAGTCCCTCTATGGTAAGGATTTCCTCATCCTTAAGCTTAGAAAGCTTCTGGGTACAAGAAAGCTTCTTGCTATCTCCAACAAGGACAGTACAAGTTCCGCAAGCACCTTGGGAACAACCGTCCTTTACTGATGTAATATGTAAGTCATCACGCAAGAACCTAAGAAGAGTCTTATCCTCATAGGTCTCGTATTTTTTGCCATTTATCTTAACAATTATAGGATCAGTATCCTTAATCCTATCTCCTACCAATATATTTGTCATAAATCACCTAAATAAACTTCCTATCTATAAATTTCCCTCGGCCCTTCTCGCCGTAGTTCTTATCATCTTCCAAAATCACTTGACCCCTTGCTATTACAAGCTTAGTCTTTAAGTCAGACTCAAAGCCCTCATAGGTCGTATAATCACAGGCAGAGTGCCTATTTTCTTCGCTAATCGTGTAAGTCTTCTCATCAAATACAACAAGGTCCGCATCCTTACCGACTTCGATACTTCCTTTCTTATAAGAAAGACCGAAAATCTCACTAGGATTAGTGCATAATAGATCCACTAGTCTTCCTAGATCAATTCCCCTTTGGATTCCCTCTGTAAGGACAACTTCCATCCTCTCCTCGATTCCTGGAATTCCTCCAGGAGCATTTAAGAAATCATCCTTGTAAGGAAGCTTCTCACTCTCATAGTAGAAAGGACAGTGATCAGTTGCTATTACATCAACAGTCCCATCAGCTACTCCCTCCCACAAGGCTTCTACGTCCTCGTCTTTCCTGAGAGGGGGAGCACAAATGTACTTGACTCCTTCGCTTGCGCCACCTTGTTCATACTTTTCGTCCGTATAGGTCAAATATTGGGTGCAAGTCTCACAGTAGAGGTTCTTCACCCCACGTTTTCTCGCATTTCTAATCTCTTCAAGACCTAGCTTTGAAGAAGTGTGGACTATATAAAGCTTAGGAAAACCCGCAAGTTCGCTCAAATAAATAAGCCTATTAATAGCTTCAGCTTCTGCCTCGGCTGGTCTTGTCCTCGCATGGAAAATAGGAGCTAGATTCCTAGCCTCTTCCGCCTCTTTCCTAAGCTCAGCAATCATGCCATCGTTTTCACAATGAACACAAACTACTGTTCCAGTCTCCTTGGCCTTTCTAAGAACCTTAAGCATCTTAGAATCATCGAGCTTGCCTCCATAAGTCGTATAAATCTTAGTAGAAACAATCCCTTGACCAAAAAGCTCTTCCATCTCATCAAGAATGGCATCACTTACCTTTTGTATAGCCCCATGGAAGGAATAATCTATCACAGCGGATCCCTCGGCCATCTTGTGATACTTGTCAATCATCTCTCCGACAAGAGAGTCTCTCGGACCAAAAGCTATATGATCTACAATAGACGTAGTCCCGCCGAAGCTTGCAGCTCTAGTTCCTGTATAGAAATCGTCAATCGAAACAAATTTGCCCAAATCCAGAGACAAATGCGTATGGACATCCACCCCACCAGGCAAAGTAAGAAGCTTCTTACAATCAATCACCCTATCGGCACTTCGATTAATCTCGTCACTAATCTCACTTATATTCTCATCATCTATATAAATATCACGAAGGACGTACTCTCCTTCTTCTACAATCTTTGCATTTTTAAGTAAAATACTCATACTAACTCCTAAAGTTATAACATGTAACATATCACGTTTATAGTTAATCTACAAGTTAACGTTTACACTCACTTATATTCTAACATAAAATTAAAATAAATATAAGAGGAGATGGGAAAAATTTGGATTATTCTAAAATTTTATAGAAAATATCCTTATCTCTTCTTACTTAAAATCAAAAGAAAAAATGCTAATAAATAAATCTACGAAATCCCAAAGAGATGTCTCGACTACGCTCGACATTAGGGAGGTGAAAGAAAACAAAGTTTTCTCTAGAATTATTAGAATACCATTCGGCATTCTTTTAACTTTTGTTCCTAAGTAACAAAATTCACTACACTATTTGTCTATCAGACAAACAGTGGCCCAACAGGAGGGCAACCTTGCTTCGAAGTAAGCCCGTCCGGCTCGTGGAGGACAGCCCGTCCGGCTAATAGAGGACTGTAGAAGCCTCCCACACTTACCGATATTAAAACAACAAGGTATATACCTTTAGATAATCTCAAACATATGTTACGCCATCTCGAAGGAGGAACGACTGAGAGATCTACAGTAGGTGATGACATGTGTATAAAAAAGTTTAAGTTATCTACGAAAATACATAACTAACAAAATCTAAGATTAAACACGTCCCAAAGTTCTGTAGACCTCTCACGTAGTCCTCTCAGAGCCGGACGGCCTTTTTTCGAGCTGGCGGAAAGAGGAATTTTTAATAAAAATTTAGTATATGAGAAGAGATGTCTCGACTACGCTCGACATAAGGGGTAAGAAAACAAAGTTTTCTCTAGAATAATTAGAACGCCATTCGGCGTTCTTTTGACCTTTGTTCCAAAGAAACAAAAGTCACTACACTATTTGTCTTTCAGACAAACAGTGGCCCAACAGGAGGGCAACCTTGCTTCGACCGAACGTAGTGAGTGGATAAGCCTCCCTAGAAATAGTAAAAGTATAATTCTTTTAAGCCTAGAATTATAGCAATTCATACAATTCCCGCCATCTCGAACGCATGTGAGAGATCTACAGTCTACGATGACATTTGGATATAAAAGTTTAAGTTATCTACGTAAAAAACTAAATAACGAAAACTCAAATCATACAAGTCCCAAATTCCTGTAGACCTCTCACGTAGTCCTCTCAGAGCCGGACGGGCTTTTTTCGAGCTGGCGGAAAGAGGAATCTTTAATAAAATAAAGTATATGGTATGAGATGTCTCGACTACGCTCGACATAAGGGTATCGATGGAAAGCTTGCTTTCCTACCCCATTCCCTTGTTTCGACCGAAGCGGAGAAACCTCACCAGAAATAGTAAAAGTATAATTCTTTTAAGCCTAGAATTATAGCAATTCACACAATTACCGCCATCTCTAATGGAATTGTCATAGTGAGTATAGCGAATTAATGAAATTCCTTAATCGAGGCTTTGCGAGATGAAGTCCTCCTAGAGCCGGACGGGCTTGCCTCTGAATCCGCAAACTACCGTCGAAGGAGGAACGACTGAGAGATCTACAGTCCATGGAGACAAATAGATATAAAAGTTCAACTTATCTACGTAAATAACTAAATAATAGCCAATTATAAAAATCAGTCCTAATATAACTAAGACTGATTCTTATAAAAACTTAAAAAACATTTATATACTTATCTCTTAAACTTATGCTCCATTGAGTTTGCAACTCTTACTAAAAATAGCATTACTGGTACTTCTACCAAAACTCCTACCACAGTTGCAAGGGTTGCGCCAGATGATAGGCCAAATAGTGAGATAGCAACAGCTACAGCTAGTTCGAAGAAGTTAGATGCTCCTATCATCCCACATGGAGCTGCTATAGAGTAAGGCAATTTTGCAAGGTATGCCATGCCAAAGGTTATAGCAAATATAAGGAAGGTTTGAAGTATAAGTGGTACTGCTATAAGAGCTATATTCAGAGGTTGGTCGATAATCTTCATCCCTTGGAATGAGAATATAATTATCAAAGTTAGTAATAATCCAACCATAGTATACTTATCAAATGATGGGATAAATTCATTATTTAAGTAATCTTCACCCTTATTTTTTATCACATAGTTTCTAGTAATCATACTTAGGATAAGGGGAACTACTATAAATAGTACGATTGATAAAAGTAGGGTCCCCCAAGGTATATTGATATTTCCCCTCTTTAGTAAAAAGCTTACTATTGGAATATAGGCCAATAGCAAAATTAAAT
>NZ_JAPJPG010000035.1 GCF_030825785.1 Anaerococcus sp. | reverse complement strand
GCTTACTAATAGATTATTCTATTGATAAGTTATATTTATCTATACTATCTTTAGTATTCCCTATATCTTCTTCTACTTCTTTATAATCTTTTGTAAATGGAGCAAGTTTTTTTCTAATATTATTAAGCTCTGTTTCAGATTTACTAATTTCTTTATCAAGCCTTTTAATATTTTCACTCGCTTCTTTTTTCTCATCTAGGAGGGCTTTAGACTTATCTTTTAGGTAAAAATACGCCCTCTGGTCGAGCTTCTCAGTTAATCTCTTATTTTCCTCGTAATTTTCCTTATAAGTTTTAAGAAGACCTAGTTCTTTTTTCTTATATTCCCAGTCTCTTTCTATGACTTCAAGGTCATCGCTTACCCTATCAAGCTTCTTAGCCGCTTCATCTCGTCTAAACTTATGCTTGGCTATACCGCTTGCTTCTTCAAAGATATTTCTCCTATCCTTAGGCGAAGACGATATAATTTCATCAATCCTACCTTGGGAGATGATTGAATAACCTTCCTTGCCGACTCCGGTGTCTAGGAAAAGTTCTCTTACATCCTTAAGCCTTACCTTTTTTCCATTGATCCTATACTCATTTTCCCCGTCTCTATAGATTCGTCTTGAGATTTTTACCTTGTCATAACTTAGATCAAGAGCCTTATCCTCATTTGAAAAGTTTAGGTTTACTTCCGCAAGGTTAAGGGACTTGGAGCTTTCTCCTCCTTGAAAGATAACATCATTCATCTTAGATCCTCTGAGACTTTTTGCGGATTGCTCCCCTAAAACCCATCTTACAGCATCAGATATATTGCTTTTCCCAGAACCATTTGGCCCAACCACAGCTGTGATCTTATCATCAAATTCAATTTTTGTCCTATCAGCGAAGGACTTAAAGCCCTTAAGCTCTATATTTTCTAATCTAATATCAAATCACCACCGTAAGTTTTCTTTACATAAGAGTAGATAAATTCATCTAAGTTAAGCTTAATCTTTTCATCTTCAAAACTAATGAAATCCAAACTATCAGCCTCAAAGGAGAGATTTATCCCATACTTTTTGTAGAAATACTTCTTATTGGATTTTTTATTTCCAGAAATTATTGAAATACTTCTGTTATCTGTGTGTATAGTAAAGTCTCTATCGATATTTTCTCTTTCGATAAGCTCTTCTAGATATTTTCTATATACCAAAGACTCAGTTAGTTGCCTAATAGCAGGATGAAAGGGACCTGCCACAACATCTCTCTTATCATTGATATTTTCAGTAGTTTGTAGGCCAATTCTTATTACATCGATATCCTTTGCCCTATAGATCATATAAAGCTCAGCTGAAAGATCGACTGCCTCTTCTAAGTCAAGTGGCTTGTAAACTCCTAGATTATAGAGAGCTTCAAGCTTTGTATCTTTGATAACTAAGGTTGGATAAATTCTTACCATATTAGGATTCATATTAGCTGAATCGATGGCTGTCTTTATAGATTTTTGGTGCTCATCCTTGAAAAGTCCAGGCATAATCTGATGGCCCAGGCTAAAACCATATTTTTTGATAAGCTCGCTTGCTTTATAGGAATCTACTACCGTATGGCCTCTTTCGTTGTAATCGAGAATATCCTGGTCTAGGGACTGAATGCCAAGCTCTATTACATCCACACTTTTTTCCTTCAATATATCTAGAATAGAATTATTTATATAATCAGGTCTAGTAGAAAGTCTGATTCTATCAATAATTCCCTTATCTTTGTAAGACTTTGCGACATCAAGATAAGCTATCATCACATCTTCGTCAAGTCCTGTGAAAGATCCCCCAAAAAACGCTAATTCATCGGCCTTTTCTCCTGGAAAATATGAAAGATTTTTTTCAATTTCTTCTATGAGTTTATCCTTATCAAGCTTGTCCTTAAAATTTGTAATCTTTACTTGATTGCAAAAGGCACAATCGTGAGGACATCCCAAAAAAGGTATAAATATAGGTATTATATATTCTTTCTTAGCCATTTTTTCTCTTTATTTTTTCATATGCAGCTTGAGCAGCTTTTTGCTCTGCTTGCTTTTTATTCTTGCCAACTCCATGGGCCAATACCTTGTTTCCTAGCTTAACAGCCATGGTAAAGGTCTTCTCATGTTCTGGGCCTTCTTCTTTTACTAGAACATACTTTAAGATTTTCCTATCTTTTGCATTATGATATTCTTGAAGTTTGGTCTTATAATCATTGAAAATAGAGTCATCATTTATAATCTCTAGGGCTTCTTCCTTATAGTTTTCCTTCAAAAATTTGAACAAATTATCATAGGAAGAGTCTAAATATATCGCAGCACAAACTGCCTCAAAGGTGTCCGCCTTGACATGCTTTTTAAGCTCTCCTCCACCTTGTCTTTCTCCATTACCAAAGTTAAGGAAAGTCGTCATTTTAAACTTCTCACAAGCCTTAGCAAATGATGATGTACACACTAGTCTTGATCTGGTCTTGGTTAGCCAGCCCTCAGGCTTCATAGAGTAGTGTTTGAAGAGTACTTCACTTACTATCATATCTAGGATGGAATCTCCCAGAAACTCTAGTCTTTCGTTACTTTTTTTCTTACCTTTGACCTCATTTGTATAGGAAGAATGAGTAAAGGCTACATCAATCAAATCTTTATCATTGAAGGTGTAGCCAATCTTATTTTCAAATTCTTCTATTTTTTTTAGTCTATTATTAGAAATAGCCATTAATTTTTGCTCTCAATCACGCTTACAATATCAGCAAGTGTTTCAATCTCATCTAATTCTTCATCAGAAAACTCTACTGAATATTCATCCTCTATTAACATTATAAAATCAACTAAGTCAATAGAGTCGATGTCTAAATCAGAAATCTTGCTATCAAAGTCGATTTCACTAGGATCGAGATCAAGGTTTTCAACTGCTAATTCTTTAAGTCTTTCTCTAATCAAATCAATTCTCGTTCTATATTTTCAATAACATTCTTATTTATATAATCCATAAGGCCTAAAATAGCGTTTGAAATTGCAATTTCATTGGCATTGCCATGAGCTTTATAAGCATAGGATTTAACTCCTAAAAGTGGAGCTCCACCGACTTCATCAGCAGAAAACTTGTTAAACATGGACTTAAGATCTTTCTTCAAAATACCTGCTGCAAGCTTGTTAGATAAGGATTTGTAGAATACATCCTTAAGCTCCTTACCCATCAGGCTAAAGATCCCTTCAGCTGTCTTTATAGCAATATTTCCATCGAATCCGTCCGCAAGGATAACATTGACCTTACCTGTAAATAGGTCTCTTGCTTCGATATTTCCTACAAAGTTAAGATTTGCTTCTTTTAATAGAGCGTATGTCTCTTTAGCAAGTTTATTTCCCTTATGTTCCTCAACTCCAACATTGAGTAGGCCAATCTTCGGATTTTCTATATTAAGAACATTTTCTAGATATACTTTACCCATTAATCCGAATTCTTCCAAAAATTCTTTCTTACAATCCATATTGGCACCAGTGTCCATAAGAAGGGTAGTCTCTCCTAGAGTAGGTAGGCTCGTAGCAAGGCAGGCCCTATCGATTCCTTTTATCCTTTTGGCTATGAAAAGTCCTCCCGCAAGAAGGGCTCCGGTAGATCCAGCAGAAAGCACACCATCATAGCCTTCTTCCTTAGATTTTTCGAAGGCTAATACTATAGAGGCATTTTTCTTTCTTCTGATAGCCCTTGCTGGATCTTCGTCATTAGAGATGAATTCATCTGTATGGATAATTTCATAATCTTCTATCCTTCCATCTATTAACTCTTCGATTTTGTCTTTATTTCCTACAAATACTGGAGTAAATTCACGTTTTTCTTTTGCTATTATGGCCCCATCAACTAAGACTCTCTCACCCTTATCTGCTCCGTATGTATCAATTAATATCTTCATATATACCTCTTTAAAATATTATATTAAAAAAGATAGTGTAAAACACTATCTTTACTCTACATCAAGAATTGTTTCGCCTTTATAATCTCCACAGTTTGGGCAAACTCTGTGTGGAAGTTTTGGCTCATGACAATTTGGACACTCAACATAGTTTGATCTATTCAAAGTATAAGCTGAGGCTCTTCTTTTATTTTTTCTTGTTTTTGATGTTCTTCTCTTTGGTACTGCCATCTTTGACACCTCCTCTTATCAGTTTAGCAATCCTTTATATTATATAATGATAAGAGTTGTTTGTCAAGCTTCTACGATCGATTTTGTATCTCTTGCAATCATCAATTCTTCGTTAGTAGCAACGACCATTACCTTAACTTTTGAATCATCTGTAGATACTTCGTGAGCTCCACCGCGAACATTGTTCTTTTCATCATCAATCTTGATTCCGAATTGCTCGAATCCTTCCATGATGTCTTTTCTCATACCGATTGAATTTTCACCAATTCCACCAGTAAATACTATAGCATCTACGCTTCCGATTTCTGCCATGTAACCTGCTATATATCTTTTAGCTCTTGTTACAAACATATCTAGGGCATATTGAGCTCTTTCGTTTCCTTCTTTAGCAGCAGCTTCTAGGTCTCTAAAGTCTGAGCTTACTCCACTAACTCCGAGTACTCCTGATTCTTTGTTTAGGATATTTTCCATCTCGTCAGCTGTAAGATTTTTTTCTTTCATTATATATGTTACAGCTGTTGGGTCGATATCACCTGATCTTGTACCCATGATTAGTCCTTCAAGTGGGGTTAGTCCCATTGATGTATCATAGCTTTTTCCTTCTTTAACAGCTGTGATTGATGAACCATTTCCTAGGTGGCAAGAAATTATATTTACTTCGTTTACGTCCTTGCCTAGGATTTCTGCTGTCTTGTTAGTAATAAAGTTGTGGCTTGTTCCGTGGAAACCATATTTTCTAATAGAATCTTCTTCATAGTATTTGTAATCAATACCATATAGGAAAGTTTTTTCTGGCATTGTTTGGTGGAAGGCTGTATCAAATACTGCTACATTTGGAACACCTTCAAGTAATTTCTCACAAGCTTTAAGTCCCATTAGGTTAGCTGGGTTGTGAAGTGGGGCAAACTTGCTGTATTCTTCGATTGCATCTCTTACTTCTTTGTCAATTAGACAAGATTTTGTAATTTTTTCTCCACCATGTACGAATCTGTGGCCTACTGCATCGATTTCAGATAGATCTTTGATAACTCCGTTTTCACTATCAACAAGGGCATCAAATACGTGACTAACTGCCTCAGTATGATCTTTCATATCTTCTTCGATTGTAAATTCATCATCACCTTTTTCTTGGATAAGCCTTGATCCATCGATTCCGATTCTTTCAACAAGACCCTTTACCATAACTTCTTCGTTTGCCATATAAAATAGTTGATATTTAAGTGATGAACTACCACAGTTTATTACTAATATTTTCATGTTTCCTCCAATTATTTGCAAATTTTCTCTATTTTCATTATACCATAAATTACTTTTAGGCAAGGCTAAAAGCTATGACTTGCTACGATTTCTAAATCTATTAGGTCAGTTTTATTTACTATATTATCGATGATAGACCCGTAATCCTTGTGATATTCTATATCTTGGTTACCTTGGTTTAAAACTACTAGACCCTCAACCCTTATCTTTTTTTCTTTAGTAATAAGTTTAGCCTTAGATATTAGAATTCCTTCAACATAAAGGTCCTTATCGATTGATTTATCCTCATCCAAAATTATTACTCCCTTGTAAGGGTTCTCTTTACTTGTATCGGGTATTTGATTACTAATCGTTTTATCTTTCACAAACTCGAATTTATTAAGCTCACTTTCTATGTCTTTATAGCTTAATTTCCCTTCGTTAGATAAAAGTATATCCTCACGAGGCCTTAGATATATATCTGCTTCTGCTCTTACATTTTTATAATAGATATGCTCAAATACCCTATAGACCTTATCTTTCCTAGGAGCTATATTAGGATCTATCACTCTCATAAGCATTATCTTTTTCTTGGAATTATTATAATCGATGTAGAATTCCTTGGCATTTGCGTGATCAACGTCGCTCAAATCTTCATCGATTATCCTCTTGTAATCTTCTAAGATATATTCTTTTATTTCATTTTCATAGTTATTTACAAAGATATTGACACGACTTTTCGCCTCGTAGACGGCCTGCTTTTTAGTTAAAAGATCTTTGGATAAATCATTCTTACTTTGGACTTCTCTACTTACAAAAGCAAGGCTTATAGATAGGAAAAGCAATACGAGCAGTACATAAATTGTTATAAAGCCTTTTTTCATAATCGTCTTCCTAAGTTTATAAATGTCTTTATAGAGGTAGTTTGAGAGTCTATCCTCATTTCTATGTATTTATTGTCCTCATCATCGTCGTTATAATAAAGATAAAGGTCATCTATCTCACAAATCCTAACCTTGCCATCTCTTTCCGAAAATTTATCTGTATTGTATATATAAGCGTAAAGGACATTTTCCTTTTCTAGACTAAATCTATAGGCAGATTCGACAAATTTATGTCGATCTTGTTCATATTCACTGATATACAGAGTGAAATTACAATTATCACCTTCACTCTTAACAATTTTATGGGCTCTTCTGATCTTATCTTCTATATATAAGGCGGCATGGCTTGCGTTCTTGTACTGCCTCTCATCTATATATTCTTTATTTAAAAATCCCACATTTAAAGAAAATACCATAGATAAGACCCCTATAAGAAGACTTGCTATGGCAATACTTACTATTAGTTCTATTAGAGTAAATCCTTTTTTCATCTTATCTTACCAATTCAAGGCCAAAGCCTTCACAATTTGCAGAAATCTTCCTAAGTCCTTGCGAGTATTCTTCTACACTAACTTCAACTCCAAAGCCATTTATATTATAAGAATATTCTCCTAAATCCTGATTCTTATTTCTCTCAATAGCTTCTTCAAGAGCGTAAATAATCCTTATTTTATCTTGTGATTTCTGATTAATTCTATTTACATTATTGAGGCTTGGAAGAAGTATAAGAGCAAGGATTGCCACAAAGCCCAAGGCAATTATACATTCAATCAGGGTAAATCCCATAGTTTTTGTTTTCTTCAATTCTAATAGAACCTCCTGCAACTCCTATAATAAGCTTTATACTTCCATCCTTTCCAACGAGGTAGGGAGAAGAAAAGACAATTGTTTTCGCTCCAGATACAGACCCTGTTCCATTAAAAACAACTGGATCTACTTTCTTTGACAAAGTTAGATAAGCTAAATCCCTGTCAATATCTTCCATATCATCCATCATAGAAACTTTAGAAAACCTCAACATATACTTATCTTCACGGAAGTAAACTCTGCATTTTCTCCCGCTAATCAAGGCCTTCTCCTTAGCATAGTACATATCATTAATCAGGATATTTAGTTCATTTTTGGCTTTGATTTTCCCTAAAAAATTAAATCTAACCATTCCTACTAAGGAAATAAGAGAGACAATACCGATGACGACAATTAGTTCAATTAAAGTAAATCCCTTCTTTTTCATAGGACTGCTCCCCTATATACTATCAATACTATTATATATGAAAGATATATAAATATTGCAAAAGGCATGCGCTCGCCTCTTTTCCTTTCCATAAGAAGAATTAAAAGTCCCACAAATCCACCAGTCCAAATGGAAAATAAAACAAAAACAATGAATAAGCTATCATTTAGGAAAAGCCCTAGAGCCAAATAGAAATAATAATCCCCATCACCGATATTTCTTCCAGAAATCCTATATATCAAATAATAAATTAAGGAAAATATTATAATATTTATGAAAAATTTCTTATCAAAGAAATGAAACCTATAAATAAGTCCTAAGATTAAAAGTATAATTAAATGCTTTCTATATATCTCCATGGTCTTAAGATCAATAACTGATATTATAAGCCCTATAATTAAGGAAGCAAAAATCATAAGGCTGTTAAGATTAAGACCATAGGATGAGCTTATTATTAGTAAAATCCCGCCTATAACCTCCATAATAATATTATCAGGTGAAATCCTAGCCCCGCATGACCTACATTTTCCTTTCTGAATAAGAAAGGAAATCACTGGAATTAATTCAAAAGGTCTAAGACTTTTACCACAAGACTCGCAATGACTTCTGGGATAGACTATACTTTCATCTCTCATTCTCCTATGGACGATGAGATTAGCAAATGAACCAAATATTGACCCTATTATAAATAGAAATATATAAATCATTTTACTTAATTATTACTAGCTGGATTTTCCTTTATTTGCCCTGGACTTACACTCACATGGCCTTCTTTATCAATTTTAACTTCATAGCTTTGGCCATCATGACCGATTCCCTTTGGTATTTCTGGCCATTTTTGTATATAATCTTTCGCATAACTTTGGCTTGTCCAAGTATCATTAACTCCATCAGAGCTTGCCATGGTTCCTGCAGTTGTAAGCATTTCAACATTAGCATTGTGGGCTGCTATGGCAGCTTTTTTCTTGGAGTTCTTATATCTTGGAATTGCTATTGCTGCAAGTATTGTAATTATAGCAACAACTATAACAAGCTCAATTAAAGTAAAACCTTTTTTCTTTTTCATAATTTCTCCTTAGTATAAGTAATTAACCGAATCGAACATCGGTATCGTAACAGAAAATACGACAAAGCCCACGATAAAAGCCATGATCAATATCAAAACAGGCTCTATGGCAGTAGATATCTTTTTCAGCCTATATATGTATTCATTCGCAAAATATTCTGAAGTCTTCTTAAGAGATTCAACCAAAAATCCACTGTCTTCTCCTACTTCTATCATAGAAACTAAAAGATTTGAAAAAATCCCAGCCCTCTTAAAGGCATCAGATAAGCTTAAACCATCTAGGAGGTCTTTTTGTATAAGGATAAGTTTCTTTTTGATAAAAGTATTAGTAAAAGATTCTCTAATTATTCCAATTGAGCTAATTATATCAATATCTCCACTACGTAGAATATATAGTAGTGAACTTATCTGATAATCCATAGTAAGCTTTCTGAATCTTTTAAGGGGAAGATGTTTAAAATTGTATGTGTCTAGTTTTAATCTATAGGACTTACTATTATACATGAAAAGATATAGTAATATTATGGTTAAGAATACAATTATTACTATAAAGCCATATTCAGAAAAGAAAGCACTAATAGCCAAAAGCATTCTTGTCGATAAGGGAAGGACCATCTCATAAGAAGCAAAACTTTCTGTAAAAGTCGGCATAACTAGAGTTACAATTAGACCTACTACAGTAATTGTCACTAGTAAAAGTATAATTGGATAGATAAAAGCCTGTCTAATCTTAGCTTTGTTCTTGCTGTCATTTGACAGATAAGCAGAGAATTCTCCCAAAATTTCTGCCATATTTCCACTCTCATCTCCTGACTTAATAAAGGCTATTAACATTGGACTAAAGTATCTCACCTCTCTATTGAAGGACTCATAGGCACTCAATCCTTTATTTAAATTTACAAGTATATTCGAAATAGCCTTAGTTAGCTTTTTGTCAATTTTTTGACCTCTTATTATACAGAGACTCTCATCAAGACTTATCCCTGAGCTTAAAAGTAGTGAAAGCTCACTAAGAAATAAGGATACTATCCTAGCAGGTATCCTACCAAGGCTAATATCCTTATTCAAAATTTCGCCTAAACTTTTTAAATTAATCTTATTCAATTTATTATACTGACATCAACTCTTTGTTCTTCTTTGAGGCCAATGCTTCAACGTCCTCAATCATCTTGTCAGTAATCTTTTGGATTTCATCTTCAAGAGTGTATCTATCATCTTCTGTGACGTCTCCTGATTTCTCACTCTTTTTGACTTCATCCATAGCTTCTCTTCTCTTATTTCTTATAACAATCTTAGCATCCTCTGCGTAGGTATCTACTTCTTTAGTGTATTCTTTTCTTCTTTCTTCTGTTAATTGTGGGAAAGGAAGTCTTATAACCTCTCCGTCGTTTTGAGGTGTAATACCAACATTGGATTTAAGAATAGCCTTCTCAATTGGTCCTATATTTGTCTTATCCCATGGCTTGATTACAAGAAGTCTAGCTTCTGGGATTGAAACTGTTGCAGCTTGGTTGATTGGTGTCTCTGTTCCGTAGTATGAAAAAGTAATGCCATCTAAGATAGCTTCAGTCGCTCTACCAGCCTTGATTGTTGCAATTCTCTTATCGAAAGACTCTAGTGCCTTAGCCATATCATCTCTTGCTTGTTTTTTTATTTGTTCATAAATCATTAAAAACTCTCCTTTACTATAGTCCCTATTGGGTTTTCTTCTTCAAATATTCTTACTAAATTGCTTGGATCATCTATACCAAACACAAATAAAGGCATATCGTTATCCATACACAATGATGTAGCAGTTGTATCCATTATCTTTAATTCTTTATGAAGAATTTCCTTATAAGTTAGCTTATCAAACCTTACTGCATCGTGATAGACATTAGGATCTTTATCATAGATACCATCAGTTCCAGTCTTTCCAAGAAGAATCATGTCTGCATTTATTTCTAAGGCTCTTAGACTTGCCGTGGTATCTGTTGAGAAATATGGAAGACCAGTACCTGCAGAAAAGATTACAATCCTTCCTTTTTCCAGATGTCTTACCGCTCTTCTTCTAATATAAGGCTCTGCTACTTCCTTCATATCGATTGCAGTCATAAGTCTAGTATCAAGACCCATCTCTTCTAAGGTTCCCTGAACTCTCAAACCATTCATCACAGTTCCTAGCATACCAATTGTATCAGAGCTTGCTCTGTCGATTTCCTTACCAGACCTTCCTCGCCAGAAGTTGCCACCGCCTACAACAATAGCGATTTGAACTCCTAGCTTTGAAACAGCCTTAATATTTTCACATATGTTTATAATAATATCGTCGTCGAAGCCAAAACCCTTATCACCAGCCAAAGCTTCACCACTTAACTTAAGAATAACTCTTTTATAATCTTGCAAAATTTTCCTCCTACTCATATTAATTATAACCTATTGATGTTAACATTTGCAAGAGCAATTTTTTTCTTTAATAAAGCTAGAAAGAACCGCCCTTCCAGTCACCTTTAGCGTAGATAAAGTGGGCGATAAATGTAACCAATACATTTGAAATAGCCATAGCAAGCCAAATTCCAGTAGCCTTGTAGGCTGTAAAGTACTTAAAGAAAAATAATAGTGGAATCCTAATCCCCCAAAGTCTTAACAAGTCAACAAACATAGAGTACTTGCTGTTTCCTGACCCCTGAAAGAGCCCTTGGTATATAAAAAACATATTAAGCATTACTAAAGTCAATAAAGTATAAAACATATAGGAATTGGCCTGGACCATAAGTTCTGAATCCTTAGGGGCATCTATAAAAAACGTAAGGATCTCATACCTATAGATAAAGCTTACTATAGCTATTACTATAGACATCATTATTACTATAAAAGAAGCCTTCCTAAAAGTTTCCTTGACCCTATCTATATTCCTATTTCCAATATTTTGACCAATAATGCCAGTGATAGCTGAGCCAATCCCGCTAGGCGGAATATTTAAAAGACCCGTAATCCTATTTACCATTCCATAAGCTGCGACAGTTTCTGTACCGTATGACTGGATAAAGGCATTTAAAATTATAAAGCCAATCGCAGTTCCCATCTGACCGACTACAGAAGGCGTTGCAATCCTATAAATTCTCTTAAGAATATCCTTCTCCCACTTTATAAAAAATAAGGATTTATAATTGAGCTTTATATAATCTTTATTAATTCTTAAATGAATAAAGCCTAAAATCAACATCAAAGCTTGTGTAAGAACAGTGGCTAAGGCAGCACCCTTAACTCCCATATCAAGCCCTCTAAGACCTATGATTGGAATCTCATCAAAGATGAAGAAAGGATTTAAAATCATATTTAAAACTACACAAGTTGTACTTATCACAGTAGGTATAGTATTTTTTCCTTGGGCAGAAAAGACAGCCGAGTAGATAAAATACAAAAATATAAAGGGAATTCCAAAATAGGAATACTTAAGATAAATTACAGAAAAATCGTGAAGCTCTCCATTAGCTCCCATAAGATTTACAATCCCTTCAGCCGTAAAATAACCTAAGATCATAAATACTATAGAAAAGATTAAGGAAATATTAATAAGAGTATCCGTATACTTCTGTGCATTTTTCACATCATCTCTTCCCAAAAGCTGGGAAACTAGGGAAGTCGCTGCAATAGAAAGCCCCATTCCTATCGAGTTAAATAAAAAAATAACTGGCCAAGTAAAAGAAGTAGATGCAAACTCCGCCGTCCCAAGCTTACCAAGCCAAAAAGCATCTGCCAAAGAATAAAGTTGTTGGATGAAAAAGTTTAAAATTATAGGTATAGAAATCACAAAAATAGCCTTGTAAATACTACCATGTAAAATCAATTCCCTTCGATCATTCTTCATATAAACCCCTAAGTAAGTATTAACTATAATTTTATCATAGAATTTAAAATTAAGAAACTATAACTTGAAGTATAATAATTGAAATATAAGTTTAGAAAGATAAATTTATTAAAATTTCAAATAAAAAAAGATATTGCTAACCCGTTGGTAACTTTTTTATTTTCAGTCACCTTTAAGTGTTGCAATATCAACGTTTTTAAAAAAGTAATGGTGCCGGTGGTGGGACTCGAACCCACACGCCCTGGTGGACAACAGAGTTTGAGTCTGTCTCGTCTGCCAATTCCAACACACCGGCTTAAGTACCTATATATTATACCATCCATTACTGTCTTTGTAAATTAATTTTTCCCTTAAGTTTTCTATACTTAGGACTTTGATATATCTTGATTGCTCCTACTCCTATTGCCATTCCAACTACCGCTCCTACTAATACATCCGTTGGATAGTGTACATATAGATATAGTCTTGAGAAAGCTATTAATATAGCTAATATTCCAACGTAGTACTTTAGTGGTTTTGATTTTGCAAGAAGTATTATTATAGTTGCAAAGGAGGCTGAGTAGGAAGTGTGACCTGAAGGAAAAGAGTTATCTGATAGGTGATTGATCAATAAGTCAGTAAATCCTACTGCTTCATAGGGTCTTACTCTTCCAACTGAAATTTTAAGTATTATATTTACAACTATTAGATTTAAGAAAAATGATATTAATATGATTTCTCCAATCCTCCTATATCTTTTTGTTGTCATAAATATTAGAATCATACTAAACCAAAGTATAGACATATTACCTAGAGAAGTTATAGTTAGGAAGAAATTGTCCAGGCTGTCACTTCTTATGTTCTGTATAGCGTTTAGGATTCCTATTTCATATGTTCCCATTAGTTTACCTCAGTTGTCGCCGTCTCCATTGTCATGTCGTAGGCTTGTTGTATTCTCTCTCTTTGATATTCATCTACTAAATCATACTTATCTCCACCCTCAAGGAAGTCTTCACATAGATAGGGCTTGGTGCTTGCGCCGTAATCATCGTAGTTTGTTCCTACCCAAAGTGGATGAAGTTTTATATCGCTGATCTTTTTGTTACCAGTTTTTTCATTCTTGTTAAGGTTTAGCTCAATGCTAAGGGATTGCTCACATCTTATATCTCCACTTACTTCGAGAGATTGCTTAGAGATAAAGTTACCTAGGGCGTAGGCTATAAGCCCTTCCTTACCATCTTTATTCTTGTAGATCTCAACAGGTTGGACAACGTGTGGATGGTTACCTATTACAAGATCTGCTCCCCAATCAATCATATTATGAGCAAGTTCCACTGTACTTTCTTGAGGATAAGACTGATATTCTATTTCCCAGTGAGGATAAACTATGATAAAGTCCGCCCCATTCTCCTTGGCTTCTTCTATATCAGATTTAATATTTTCTTCGTGTAGGTAGTTTAGGGAATCTACTTCTTCTCTTAAGTTTAGGAGGTCTTCCTTACCATTGGCTCCATAAGTATAGGCGAGAATTGCAATCTTTATCCCATTTATTTCTTTATAAAGAATCTTATCACTTTCTTTTTCCTTGCTTCCTACATAATCTAGGCCTGCTTCCTTGGCAGCCTCGATTGTTGTCTGAACTCCTTCTTCGTCTGTGTCCAATGAGTGGTTATTTGCAGTAGTTACTACATCAAAGCCCGCATCCTTTATGTTTTTAAGATAAGCTGGAGGAGCGTTGAAGGCAGGAAAGCCAGCATATTCTCTGTTTGGATTAGTGGTCGTTTCATAATTTGTTATAGATAAATCACTATCTCTAACGAAGTCTGAAATATAAGCAAATTGATTGGAGAAATCATAGTCTCCTCCTCCATAAGAGTAGGCATATTGGATTTGGCCAAGATGGGCCATAGTATCTCCAAAAAACTTAAGCTTAACCTTAGCGTAATCTTCCTCTAAGTCATCTTCTTTATCCTTCTGCTTTTGTTTTTTCTCATCCTTATCTTTCGGCTTTCTTGCTTCAGATGACTTTTTAAATGATTCTAGATCTTTTTCTCTTTCCTTTTCCTTCTTACTATCATTTTCCTTTTCTTTAGCTAGGCTCATCTCCCAATTTGTCTTAGCCTTCTCTCTATCACTGGTTTTTTCTTTAGAACTTTCTTTTTCAGTAGATTCGGTATTTGCAAGATCTGTACTAGTCTGATCTAGATTATCTATAAGTTCTCCCGTACTCTTTGCACTAACTTCTACATTATCAGAGTTATTCCCACATGCAGTCAAACTTGTTATAAGTAATATACTCGTTATAAGATTAAATATTTTCTTTCTCATTAAATCACTCCTTACCTATTACTTTAACTCTTTTATAATAAATTTCATCTATAAATATTGACCATAGCTTTTTACTTATCTTTAAATGATAAATGTTTTCAGTATAATAAATGAGGTGACATTATGAAGAAAATATTATTTATAATCAGCTCAAAAGCTGGCAAAACAGAATTTGATATTAATAGAAATGACCTCTTAGCTTTAGAAGAAAGAATGCCTAGAGATACTAAAATAGAAGTGATAGAAACAAAGTATAAGGGCCATATTGATGAGATTATAGAAGACTTTGCTAAAGAGGATGGTTTTGAAAAATACGCCATAATCTGTGGCGGAGATGGCTCTCTTAACGAGCTTGTCAATATATCTTATGGTAAAGATATTTCCATCGGTTTAATCCCAACTGGAACTGGCAATGATTTTGCCAAAAACTTTGATTACAAAAACTTTAATCTAGAAAAAATCTTTTCATTCTACACAAGACCTATAGATTTAATAGAAGTTAATGGCAAGCTTTGTATAAATGTAACAAGCCTTGGATTTGACACAAAAGTCCTAAAAGAAGCTTACAAGTTTTTAGAAAAAAATCCAAAGCTAGGAAAAAAAGCCTATATAAAAGCAGTTATATCTTCACTTAGAAATATACAATATGAGAATCTCAAAATTAGAATGATGATGGAAAATGGAAAAAGTATGGAAATTGAAGGTGACTTTTTAATAAGCGCAATCTGTAATGGAGCCTTCTACGGATCAGGATTTAACCCAGCTCCAGAAGCTAGCCTTTGCGATGGATTAATAAACTTAATTACTGCTGAGAAGATACCTTTCTACAAACTTCTTTTTATGATCCTAAAATACAAAAAAGGTAAGCACAGGACTAGCCCACATCTCAATGAATATAAAATAAGTAGCGGACAAATCTCTTCAGATAAGGACTTTCTCGCTAATATAGATGGAGAAATATTTACTAGCAATAAAATAAATTTCAAGGTCATCCCTGATGCTATATCTTGGATGTACTTTGAAGATTAAGTAATATAGGAATATTTAATACTATCCAAAAACTACAAAAAGGGATCTAATGGACAAAGCTGATAGTTATTTTATAAATAAATTGGAGAAACGATTCAAGGACCATATGGAAATACATCCAAAAGTCGAATGGGATGCTATCAAAGCTAAAATCCTTGCTAATAAAAATCTATATGATTCCTTGTGTCTTATGGAAGAAACTGGGGGCGAACCAGATCTCGTAGACCTCGATATATTTAAATCCCTAGTATACGCCATCTATCAGAAAAATCCCCTAAGGGCCAAACTTCATTGTTCTATGATAAAAATCAAGGATTAACAGAAAAAGAATCCGCCAAATTCTTCTATTGAAGAAGAAATCAAAACTACCAGCTTAGCTGGTAGTTTGAACAGCGCCTATAAGGCGCAAAT
>NZ_JAPJPG010000034.1 GCF_030825785.1 Anaerococcus sp. | reverse complement strand
TAGAAACGCAACGAAAAGGAATTAAAATGATTTATACCGTGACCCTAAATCCATCAATTGATTTGTTTGTAGAGCTTAAAAGCTTCAATCTCGGTGGACAAAACAACATCGTCCAAGAAAGATCCATCCCAGGAGGAAAGGCCCTAAACGTATCAAGAATCCTCTCCTCCCTAAGAATCCCAACCATAGCTACAGGATTTACCGGAGGCTTCCAGGGAGAATTTATCAAAGATTGGCTGACAAATGAAAACATCAGTACCAGTTTCGTCAAGATGGAAAACCACAACAGAACAAATATCAAACTTTTCGAAAATAACCAAGAAACTATGATCAACTTCCCAGGACCAACCATCAAAACCAAGGAAGTAGACGAATTAGTTTATTATCTCTCAAGAGTAAGAGAAGGAGATACCATAATCTTTGGTGGATCAGTTCCTCCAATGGAAGACGGACTCGATAACGATATCTACACAAGACTCGTATCAGTGGCTACAGCAAACGGAGCAAACTTCGTAGCAGACGTACCAGCTAGATACCTCCTCGATATGGTCAAGGAAAAACCAATCCTAGTTAAACCAAATAGTGAAGATATCGAAGAAATATTCAATGTTAGAATAGAAGATAAAAAAGACTTCATCCCTTACGGCAAAAAGCTCGTAAATATGGGGGCAAAATATGTAATAATCTCCTACGGTGCGAGTGGATCAATGTTCTTTGTGGGAGATGATGTCTACGAATCAACTCCTGTAAAAGACCATAAAGAAATAATAAATACTGTCGCATGCAGGGATGCTATGATTGGAGGATTCGTGGGAACAATGGTTCGTGATGGCGACCCAGTAGAATCATACAAGGTATCAGTTGCAAGTGCCTCTGCCACAGCGAGAGTCCTAGACCTCCCATCAAGAGAAGAAATCATGAATATGCTTCCTCTTGTCAATATTGAAAAAATCGGATAAAAATATAGTCCTGGAACTTAGATAAACTAAGCCAGGACTTTTTTCTATCAAAAATCTCTTTTTTTATAATATTTAATTGAGAGTTTGATTGAAACTATAAGAAAATTAACAACTAGTATAAAAAGTAAATTACAATCATCGTTTGATTTTCTTTTACAAAGTTAAGGATGGACCAAAATCTTTTATAAAATACCACGTAGCAATTCTAAGATAACACCATAAAGTTGAGGGAATATTAATTTATAAAAGTCTTAAAAAAGTAACTATTAAATCTTTAGATTAGCTGATCTAATCTGATGTCGCTTACCGTATCAAGAGTATAAGAACAAATACTTACTATTTCTTCCCAGTCTGTTTCATTACATGGAAAATCTTTTATTCCCACCACTTCGATACCTACCTTTTTTGCCGTTTCAATAGCATATAGGGAATCATCATATAAGATAATTTGGTCAGGATCTCTTTGTAGTTTTTTAGCAAGCGTTATCCAAAACTCTCTTTGTGATTTTTTTAGTCCAGTATTATCAGCAGTTGCTATTAATCTAAAGTAATCATAAATACCTATCCTTTTAAAAGCCTTGATTATGCAATCTGAACTAGATGATGAGGCTACTGATAGTTGAACTCCCTTATCATAAAGATTTTTTATTATCTCTATAGCACCTTCTTTAACTTCCACTTCATTAGAGTATTTGTAATCTATCGAACTTCGAAAATAATGATATACTTCTTTAAAAGTCATATCTTTTGCAATTGTATCAGCTATATACTTGCTCATTCCCTCAATACTAAGGGATTCTATGGTATCTTTTACTTCCTTGTCCAGACTAGCCATAGTATAGCCATATTTTTCCAATAAATTGTTCTCAAGCTCCAGCCACATTGGCATAGAATCTAAGATTGTCCCGTCAACATCAAATATCAAACTTTTCATATAACCTCTTTCTTAACTTTTTTTCAATTACCAAACTTACCTAGAAAGAATATACTAAACTCATAAACTCTTCAAATGGTATTTTAGACTTCGAATATTTCAAGGGATATTGATTCTATAGATATCTACAGAAATCATATCCTCTTCACTTATAATTCTAAAGATAATTTAATTTGATAAAACATCTTTTTTATAAGCACTTGAAATTTCATTTAGGATAATTTAACTTGGAAAACCAGGATACGCAAAGAATATTGATATAATAAGCTTATTAAATATATTTTTCTAACTTAAAAACTGACCTCCATGTGTTAATTTTTATATCTAACTTTGGGGGTCAGTTCATAAGCACATTATTTTTTATTTTTACTACACAGCCAAGATACCTGTATAAGCTCCTATTAATCCGATAGCTAACATTATTAGCATTATTATTAATGGATTCACTTTTTTCTTTAGTAGAACCCATGATAACCAGAATATTAATAAGGTAGGAATTCCTGGTATAATACCATCTAATATTTCTTGAATCGTTGTAGCTGCTTCTCCTGATCCTAAACTAAAACCTATATTCACATTTACCATTTCAGCTGTCATGGATCCTGCCACTGCTAGACCTACTATTGAAGCTGCCTTAGTTAATTTTTCCATTATCCCATGTTCATTTGCCTGGGTTATAACTTCCGTACCAAGGTTAAAACCAACAAATGATAAGATATACCTACAAAGTAAACTTGGTACATTCCATGTTAGTAAAAACAATATTGGTCCTAGGATATTTCCTTGTAGGGCTAGAGATGTACCAATACCTGTAGCAATAATCCTTAGTGTACCCCAGAATATTGAGTCTCCTATTCCTGCAAGAGGTCCCATCAGGGCTGTTTTTACTTCAGATATAGATTTGGTATCAAATGTATCCATATTATTAGCTCTTTCTTCTTCCATAGCGGCAGAGATACCAAGAGGGAAACTAATAATAAATGGGGTTGTATTGTAAAATTCAAGGTGTCTGGTTAGGGCTTCTTTGAATTTTTCATCTTCAGGATATAGTTTCTTTAAAATAGGCATCAATGCCCAAGCATATCCCATGTGCATCATTCTCTCATAGTTCCAAGCGTGTTCCATTGGAAGTGTTCTGAAACCTAATTTTCTTAAATCTTTTTTTGTAATTATACTATCTGGATTTTTTATCTTATTAAAATTCATCTAACACATACCCTTCCTGTTCACTACTATTATAGGCCACGTTTTGAACTTCATCTTGTTTAAAAAAGCCTATAGCTGCAATAATTATTGAGAATATAGCTATACCTGTGGTTGTTAATCCTGAATTTGAGAAGTAAGCTAGTAGGAAGTAACCCATAAAGAAGTAAGGAGCAACCTTTTTGTTCATTATCATTTGTGCTAGCATAGCAAAACCAAGAGCTGGTAACATTCCAGTGGCTATTTCTATCCCTGTTGTAACGAATTCAGGTATGCCACCCAAGGCATTTGTTACAGCATCACTACCAAAATAGTAAGCAATAGGCACAACGCATGATGTAATCATTTCTATAAAAAATGGAATTACTAAAACATCAAAACTAAACATTTTGTATTTGCCATCAGCAACGTGTTTATCAGCCAAGTGGCCAAGGGCAACTAGTAGTGGAGACCCAATAATTGTCCTAAGAGCTAGCATCAAACTAGCTATTGGCATACCAAGGGTTAATGCAGCTTCAGGACCACTTCCGGCCTTTATAGCAAAGGCAACACCCAATACTGTTCCTGACAACATATCTGGTGGTATATAAGAACCTATACTAACTGCACCAATAAAGGCAAGTTCAAGAGTTGCTCCCATTATTAAACCTGCTTGAAAGTCTCCAAGCACAAGTCCAACTAGTGGCCCAATAACAATAGGTCTTTGAATTAGAGCTGTTCCTAGAAAGAACTCCGCCCTACCTATTAGCATTATAAGTGCTAAAAGCATTGTTTCTCGTAACATATAATCTCCTTTAAATTACATCTTCTACATCAACCTTATTACTAGATGGTACGCCTTGAATATATACATCCACGCCTTTTGAGATCATGTTTCTTAGTATATCTTTATCTTCTTCATTTGCATAAACAGCAACTGCAAGCTTATCATAGCCTTCGTGAGGATAAGTACCTCCTAGATTTACTTCTTTAATATCTAGTGCATTTACTATTTGTTCACAATCAGCAATACTTTCAACTATAATAAATAAATTGTATTTATCCGTTACCCCAGACTTTATAGCCTTGATAGAATCTTCTATAGTTTTAGCTATTACCTTAACTCCAGCAGGTTTTGAAAATTTAATTACATTTTGCCTTAGCCTATCATGGACTAGCTCATCATTCGCTAACAAAATTGCATTTGCATCTAAGCTCTGTGACCATGAGAAGGCTACTTGTCCATGTAAGAGCCTATGGTCAATTCTTAATAATTTTATCATGGTATCTCCTTAAAAGTCGTCCAATTCTACATCAGCTTCTATATCTGACACAAGACATTTTAGGATTCCTTTTTTTGAATTTTCAATTATTTCATCAATTTCATCATCTATAGTATCTTCACTTGCTAAAAGAACACTCATTACAAGGATAAGGTTCATCCCTGTAATAAGTATTATATTTTCCTTATTAGTGATAAGATTCATAAGCTCGTTATTTACACTACCGCCAAAAAGGTCAGATACTATTATTAACTTGTCATTTTTATTTTCCTCAAGAAATTTCATTATATCCTTTTCAAAAGGAGTTTCCTGGTCGACATAAGCTGCCATGGCAAACAAATTTTCTTGAGGGCCTAATATTAATTCTACACTTGATTTCACACCCTTTGCCATATAGGCGTGACTTACTAACAAAACTTTCATAACTTAGCCTTTTAATAGTCAAATTGTCTATAATATCTTCTGTATTCTAAGTTGTGGTTTGTGTATTTAGCGTAATTTCTTCCCATTCTTTCTGTTAGGAGAGCAGTTGCGATCCAAGGTGTTAGGTATTTTCTAAACTTGTTATCAATACCATTAAGTGCAAATTCTTGAGTATCAAATACATAGTGCTCTGCGTTTATTTTTTTACAGAAATTTTCTACCCTATTATCTTGCTCTCTAAATTCGTCCTCACCTTTTATAATAAATACTGGTACGTTTTCCTCTACTAATTCTAAGGTGCCATGGAAGAATAAAGAGCTTGTTACTGGCCTTGTTCTAATCCATTGCATCTCTTCTAAGATACACATTGAATATAGTAAACATTCACCCCAAAGGGCGCCAGATGCTGTAAATATAGTATGCTCAGCGTCATAGATTTTGCTTGCTATATGGTCAGCTCTTTTGTCAAATTTTTCTCTAATACCTACTAAGCTATTGAAGATTCCCTTTAATTGATCAGCAAATTCTTCATAGTCGTCAAATTGACCCATCTCATTTAATATTTTGTATAGGAAGATAGTTTGAAGTAGGTAGGAAAATTCTACCTTGCCCGTTACAGCAGCTTCTTCAATTACATGTGTAGAGTATTTCGCAAGTTCAGAATCTAATTTTGTGAACGATACAACTCTAACTTCTCTTTCTTGGAATTCTTTAACAGCCTTGATTAATTCAACAGTATTACCACTTGAACTTGCTGTAACTACTAAAGATTTTTTACTTAATTTTTTATCTTTTTTTAGGAAATAGTCAGCCGCACTTATTAGATGAACATCTATGTCAAAATACTTATCTAGCATATAATATAAGTGGTAAAATTCAAATTCCGTACCACCAATACCCATTAAGTAAAGGTTATCAAATCCTTCTTTAGCTATTTGAACTGCTAGCTTTTCTACATCTTCTCTCTTTTGGTAAGTTGCAACTCCATCTTCTAAATATTTTTCTGTGTCAAAATTGTATATTTTTCCCATTTCAAACTCCTATTATTTATTACTTCGCTTTTGAAACTATTGAATCATCAAATTTTTCCATCAAAGGATGAGTTTTCCAAGTACCCATTGTCTCTGTTACATAGTATGAAAATAATTGGAAAGGCACTACAGAATAAATCAGCCTTGTTAATTTGTTTTCATAGCTGATAACTATAACGTTTTCATCAGATATTTGCTTATCTGTTATAAAATAACATTTATCAGTCACTTGTTTTAAGGCCTTAAACAATTCATATTCCCTATCACTTGTATCATCTAGGTTATCAATTATGGCAATTGTATAATCGGGTGTCAGTTGAAGGTTAGGCCCGTGGAGGTACTCTTCAACTTCAAAATACATGGCAGGTATTTTTGTTGTCTCGCTTATTTTTAAACTAGCCTCCCTTGCAAGGCCTAGGCAATCACCTGAACTTACTATATGGACAATCTTAGTTGATAGAATATCCTTCTTATCTCTTTGGTATATGTTTTTTGACCTATTTACAATGTTTTCAAAGATAAGGTGTGCACTTTCTATATCTTTTCTCAAACTTGTAAGAAAGTCTTCAGACAAGGATTTATTCCTATAATTTATAGCAAAATTCAATAAAAATACTATTAGGCCTACATAGCCTCTTGTAACATATCCGACTGTTTCAATACCTATACCATAGTCAAAAACATTATCCGAATGCTTTCCTATCTCACTTTCAACATTTGAAGTAAGCACTGCTCCCTTTATGCCATTGGTCTTTAGGTTGTCAACTAGATCAATGCAATTGGTTGACTTTCCTCCCTGGCTTACTACCAAAATAAATTTATCCTTATATTTATTCATTTCGTAGTATTTAAAGGTGTGAGCAGTAAATACCTCGACATTCTTATCAAGTAAGTCTCTTAAGGCATATTTAACTGACATACAAGCATTGAAAGATGAACCAGATGCCACTAAAATCAAATCCCCATCGGATTTTTTGTAAAAGTTTATAAACTCTTTAGTCAAAGACTCATCCAGAAGATTATCGGTGACTAATTCTGGAATACTGTTTATATAATCCAACATTGTTTTCTTCATAATCACCTCCATTAGATTGTTAAACTATATAGTTTCTATCATTATGATATAACAATCTAAAACTTTATGCAATCGTTTCTATAAAAAAATAAGGTTTTTTAAACCAGCTTATAAACCACTTGAATTTTCATAAGTATCTTTTATTATAGCTTGTAATTAATTTTAAATTCCACCCTATCCATTTTCATATAGGAAATGGTATATTCTACCAAGTCCCTCTTTTTATTAAAGCCAAAAAACCTCACTTTATATATGTAATTATTAAGATCTATATTTAAGATATTGCTAATTTCAGGATTTTTCACAATTTCTATTTTTGTAATAAAATTAATAGGTAGGTTCTTTTTATAGGCCATATAATCATAGATAGATATCTTGGAAAAATCATACCTTATAGCATCTTTAAAAATATCAAAGGGAAAATAGCAATATTCAACTCCATAGGTGCTATCATCAGCAAACCTTATTCTATTTAATTCATAAAAATCATAATATTTTTTGAATATTTTATTCAAATTATTCTGATTATATAAAAGTTTAAATTTTTGAACATAGTCAGACGAAGATTTTCCTAGAACTATGTTCTCATGTTTAATTGAAATGGGATTGTCATCTGAAAGGATAATTCTACCGTTGTAATTTAAATTATTTGATACATAAGTGCCCTTACCTTGAACCTTAATTAAAATCCTACTATCTACAAGTTTATCGATAGCATACTTGACTGTCATCCTGCTTACATTAAATTTGTCCGCAAGCTCTCTTTCTGAGGAGATTTTCATTCCTGGTTTTAAATTTCTATTTTTTATTTCTGACAAAAGGTATTCTTCTACTTTATGATGTAAGAAATTCTTCAAGCTTTCCTCCTTCGAAAAATTCAAATGTCTCAACCCTAGTTATTTCTTGCAGGTTTCCAAATATATTTTCCTTATCATAAAACTTCGAATTAAGCATGACCATAGTAGTAGCTGGTTTTAAATCAAAATATTTTACCTCTGTGTCATCTAAATATACCATAGACAAAATAACATCGGCTCTTTCAGTTTTAGAAATCACATCGTCAAAAATTTTTTTCATGTCTGGGTTCTCAGATAAAAGGTTTCCAAATATTTTATAATGAAAGACCCCTTTAAAATAAGATACAATCTCTTCTGTTTCCTTAATTTCAAATTCTATACAAACTAAGTATGCATCCCTATCAGCATCAACTAAGTTTGACAGGAAAATATTCCCCTGCACAACTTCAAATTTCAACAAATTTATAGAAAAATTCCTATCCTCTTCAATTTTTTCTTTCCAGTAGTGTATATTTTGTAAATCTCGTACTATTTTTTCCACAACTAACCTCTCTATTAATCCGTATTAATCAAGTTTTAATCTCCCTTATCCTTATCCCAATCGCTTGATGTGTGTAGTTTACTATTAGATTAGCAAGGTCTTTTCTTCTATTTCTAGGTAGATTTCTACAAATAAGCATGAACCTACCATTAGTCTTAGATAAACACCTATTGTAATAACGCTGCAGATTCCCTTTAACTTACAAGAGTTCTTAGATTTCTTTAATCTTCCAACTTATAATATAATTCACAAGTGATTAGCATAATGTTTAGTCATGTTTTCCATAGAAGAATCATTGCATTAAGCTACACAAACACAATTTTTGTGCCTATAGATTCTCCTACTTTTTCTAAGATATATTCACTTAAAAGTCTTCATAAACTGCACATAATTCCTGTATTCCGCACTAGTACCCTATGACATAATTGCATCCGATGAGCCTCATATGCCTGTACATGGGACTTAAGCACTTCTTCTCCAAAAGAGAAAATATATATAGGCACAAACTCACCTATGTTTCTAACTTTTATGATTTTAAAAGGGCAGTCATTTTATCAAATCTTTAAGTATTATCTAGCAAAATTATATATTAGCAAATTCTAACCTAAATTGAATCTTATAGAGTTTTATAGATGACTCACATAATCTACATTAGATTTGATATAAGCTCTGCCACAGATCTTACACTGAAATTACATACCTTCCTCACCTCTTTATTAGTAACATAATCAAGGCTGTAGGAAAGAGATGTATTGCTTAAAAACTCAATGTCGTTGAAGTCATCTCCTATTGCTATTATTTCCTTATCAAATCCATAGAAGTCCTTGATAAACTCTATCCCTGTTTGCTTGCTCACAGCAGAGTTAATTACGTCTATGACCCCTATTGATTTGTGGAAGGAGAAGTCTTCTTGGAAGGGATTTTCTAGCATATGGTCTGAATATATTGCAAGAGATAGGATTTCTTCGCCTTCTCTTAAGCCTCGAATATCATCTACCGCCCTATCCTTGTCTGTAAAAAGCTTGGTTGAGAAAGTAGTTCCATAGTAGTCTATTACATCTCTAACCTTATCCTTATCTAGTGAATATTTTAGAATTTCTGTCATCTTTTTGCCGTTTTTTACAAAAATATGTGATCCGTTGTTGGCTATGACAAAGTCTGGTGCAAGCTTTCCTTCTATTAAAACAACGAGGGAATGGTAGCTCCTACCTGTTACAAGGCCAAAGAGATTCCCCTTAGCTTGGAAATCTCTTATGGCCTTTATATCTTCTGTTTTAATTTTTCCATCAATGAAAATTGTCCCGTCAAAGTCAGATGCAATTAACTTCATTTGTCTTCACTTATCTCTATTTTTTCAAAGCTAATATTATTTCTCTCGAGAAGCTCAACTGCGTAATCGTCCATCCTATAAGCTGTTTCGTAATAAATCTTTTTGATTCCAGCTTGGATAAGGGACTTTGTACAGTTAAGACAAGGAAAATGAGTTACATAGCATATGGTGTTTTTGGTAGCTATACCTTCCTTGGCGCAATATAGTATAGCATTCATCTCAGCATGGATTGTGGCTATACAATGCCCATCTCTCATGGTATGACCCACCTCATCGCAGTGGGGATTTCCCTTAATCGATCCGTTGTAGCCAGTAGATACTATCCTGTTTTCTTCATTTACCAAAACGCAACCCACATAGGCTCTATCGCAAGTTCCACGTCTTGCGACAGTCTTTGCAAGTTTCATAAAATATTCTTCCCAACTAAGTCTATCTTTTGCCATATTCTCTCCTTAAAATTTAAGTCTTATCTCAAATAGCATATCAAAGAATTTGTAACTTAGCAACAAGGCAAGGATAAATATAATCATCAAGAGGAAAGTAGTATCTACAAATATACTAGAAACAAGTGAAGTCATGAGATTGGCTAGGGTAAGGGTCGCAACGAGCTTACAAAATACACTAAGCTTCTTGTTTACTATCATATAGCCGCTTCTTTCACTAGTTTGATTCTTGCTTAGATAAAGAGCTAGGAAAAATATCACAGCTGCCACTAGCAAAAAGGCAAGGATGGTTATAATATTATCTACCTTCATATGGACAATAGACATCAGCGTTTTTGTAAAAGGATTTAATCTTTCTTCAAAGCTTGCCATAGCACTGTAAAACTTATCTGCGTAAGCTGTAGAGAAAACTTGCAAGGTCATATTAATATTCTCCCTATAAAGCTCAAAACCTGCAAGGGCCATTATGAAAAGGCCGATATGACCTAGGAAATTGCCTGCTATAAAACCTAAGGAAGTAGAAATAATACTCGTTCCAAAGAAAATCAGGATATTTCTACAAATCTGCCTTCCGATAAGAGAAAAACTTAGGATTTGTCCAAAGTCTGAAACCTTCAAGATAAAGGCAAGAACGATAGAATTTATAGCAAATATTACCATACCAAAGAGAAATACTATCCCTATCTTCATAAGTAATTCATCTTTCTTCTTCCAAGGCATAAGTCTTGTAAAATCATAAATCGCAGAAGATTGCTCAAGACTTGTAAGACTCAATCCGAAAAGCCCCATAAAAATAACTATAGGAAAGATCAAGGCCTGATAGTAGCTAGATCCATCAAATTTCCCTTTATCAAATTGTTGAAGATCGGTCTTGATGCTGTTGTAAATATAATGGGCATCATATCCTCCATTTTGACTGAGCCTTTCAAAGTAATCATCCTGAGCCTCGCCAGAAACATCTAGGCTATATACTTGATCAAAGTCTAGGAGCTTATACTTTTCCTTATACTTTAAAAGCTCAATTGCGATCTGATCTAAGCTTTCTTCATTGATTTTTATATCTTTATTCTGCCCCTTGCCATATAAATCTTCTCTCATGCTTATAACATTATTAGTAAAATTATCATAGTCATTTCTAATGGCATTTTGATTAGACATACCAACGGCCATGGTACAGAATACTGTCACCAAGATAATCCAAATGGAGAATCTCTTCCAGGTAAATTTAATTAAATTCTTAAAATTACGCATCTTCTCGGCCCCTTTCTAGGTAGAAATAATCTTCAATCTTTGGCGTAAGGATATCGTATTGGACGATGTCCTTTCTATTTAAGATCTCTTCTACTTCTTTTTCGCTTTGATTTACAAGAATTGTCGCAACTCTTCCGATTTTATTTACGAGAATCATCCTCCTATCCAAATTATCAGGCACCTGATCCTTAAACACTAGTTGGATTTTCCTTAGCTGATTGATTCTTTCATCAGAAGTGTCTATAAGCTTGCCATCTTTTGTTAGATAGTAAATATAATCAGAAATTCCAGAAAGCTGGTCAAGCTCGTGACTTGAGGCAAAGACTGCCCTGCCAGAATCCTTGGCATCTATCAAATATGATAAAATTTCCTTTTTGTTTAGGACATCCATCCCATCTAGTATCTCATCGATTAGAAGAATTTTCGCACGACTTGCAAGAATTGTTATAAGACCTAGGATATTCTTCTGTCCCTTGGAGAAATTCCTCACGTTTTTGTCTGGGTCAATCTTTTGTTTCTTGATTTCCTCAAGGAAGAAAGTCTCGTCGAAATCTTCATAGATTACTCTGAAAAACTCGGGAATATGCTTTACCTTATAGTAATTAAAATAGTCAAAGCTATCTGGTAAGAAGGCAATATTTTTGATAAGAGATGGATTTTCCCTAATATCCTTATCGTCCAGATTAAAGCTTCCTTCGTCCATATCGTAAATCCCACACAAGCACTTAAGAAGAGTGGTCTTACCAGATCCATTGCGGCCTACAAGCCCTGTAATCATTCCTTCTTCTAAGTCAAAGGAAATATTATCTAGGACTTTTTTTTCATCAAAGGCCTTACTAATTTTATCTGCCCTTATCCTCATACAAACTCCTTTCTGTCTGATCGAAGATTTCTAATATATCTTCCCTACCAAAGCCTAAAAATATAGCCTTGGTAAAATCTTCCTTGAGATTTACCGTAAATTCATCTTTGTTGCTTTCAATCTTTTCTTGATCAATTCGGATAAAAGTCCCTATGCCTGGCTTTGTCTCTATTAGGCCTAGTCGATCAAGTTCCTTAAAGGCCTTGGAGACAGTCGTCTGATTGATGGATAAACTCTTCGATAGGTCTCTTACAGAAGGGAACTTATCCCCATCCTTAAGTAATCCTTTCGCAAGATAGAGCTTGGTCTCATCCACGATTTGCATATACAAAGGGACTTCCGAATTAAAATTTAGATTAAACATAAAACCTCCCTTATGGTGTTATGCCATATACCATACACTGTTAATAATATTATATCAGGGACTAAAATTTTTGCAAGAGGAAATAAAAATATAGACAAAAAAACTTCCCGAAGGAAGTTTATTGCTGTGGAGAAAATTGAAATACCCCTATTTTAACTAAATGGATAAATTTCTCATCTCTCCCTTATTTCGACTAACACGGAGAAATCTATTCTCTTATTGTAAAGCTTAGTTAATTTTGAGATGTCTCGACTTCGCTCGACATAAGGGTGGCTGTGAACCCTAGCTATAACTAACTATAGAGGAAAATTTGCTTTCCATCCCCCTTATTCGACCAGGTAAATAGCCAGCTAATGGCTATTTACCCCTCTGGCTAGTGCGAAAGCACGGAAAATTTACTAAGTAACGAGTCAGAGTACGGAGTGAGCGGAGAAATCTATTGAGATCTATCCATGCCCTCGTTTACTAAGACTTAAATCCCCTACATCAAAACAGCAAAAGGCTTGGCTATTTTTGAGAATATTTTATAGGCTAGATTTATATTTTCAACATCTTCCATATTTACTTCTTGACCTATTTCAAAGAATATATCGAAGTCGTTTTTGATTTCTACCAAGCTATTTGACTTATACATATAAAGGCCGCACTCGAAGTTTTGAAAAAGAGCCCTGTAGTCTAGGTTGACTGTTCCTACAAAACCGACCTTTCCGTCAGCAAGCCAGGTCTTGGAGTGGACGAATCCTGGAGTATATTCAAAAATCCTCACGCCTGCTTCTATAAATTCCTTGTAATGGTCCTTGGCAAGGGCGAAGGCTATCTTCTTGTCAGGTATGTGTGGCAGGCAGATTCTTACATCAAGACCCGACTTTGAGGCAAGCTTGATTGCATTTCTAATCTCTTCGTCTACTATTAAATAAGGACTCATGAGATAGACGTACTTTTTGGCCTTATTTATGGTGTCAAGGAGGACGTTTTTGGATATGGTCTCATTATCAAGGGGATTGTCGGCAAAAGGAATGTAGAATCCGGTAGCTTCTGTGTCAGGATATTCCTTAAGAAATGGAGTATAGTCTTCTGCTTTGTTTTCAAGAGAAAACCACATATTAAGAAACATTATAGTAAAGCTTTTGACAGCACTGCCCTTAATTCTAACACCACAATCCTTCCAATGACCGAATCTTTCATATACATTTATGTATTCGTCAGATAGGTTAATCCCTCCTGTGTAGGCGATTTTTCCATCTACTACCATGACCTTCCTATGATCTCTGTTGTTCTGATAGGTGGATACTATAGGATACATCTTAGAAAAGACCCTACATTCTATCCCCAAGCTTTCCATCTCTTTAGGAAAGTCAGATCTTACTCTAGTTATGAGATTGGATCCATCAATAAGAAGTCTTACCTTAACTCCCTCATTAGCTTTTTTGACAAGCTCTTCTAGGATTGTTCCCCACATATAGCCATAATCAATTATGAAAAACTCCATAAAGATAAACTCTTCCGCACTTTTCACATCGCTTAGCATGGCCTCGAACATATCATCGCCTACCTTAAAGTAAGTCGAAGATGTGTTTTTATATGTTGGAAAGCCCCCTACATCGTCCAAGTATTTGGCTATTGGATAAAATCTCCTTTCCCTATCCTCGATTTTTTCGTAAAGATCCTTATCCTTTTGGATATATTTTCTAGAATCTTTATCGAGACTTACAACCTTCCTCTGCTCTCTCTTATAACCAATTGAATAGTGGCTTACAAGAAAGGCAATTATGCCAAAGGTCGGAACGATCGCAATTAGCATAAACCAAGATAGCTTGTTGGCATTTGATACCTTTTTCATATTGAGGATTATTAGCATCATTATAACTTTAGATAGGGTGTCTCCTCCCATTATGTAAGTAAAATCTATCTTAGAATTATAATAGATATAAATCATCAAAATAAGTTGGACAATTACCAAAAAGGCAAAGAGCCCAGCACGTGAAAATATCAAACTGCCCAAACCCTTCCTGGTTTGCTTGACATATTTATTTTCGTTGATTTTCCTAATGATATTTTTATTGAATTTATACATAGACTTATTATACCACTTTATCCCTCCCACTTACAATATCATAGCTTGACATAAGTCTTTAAATTCATAAGATATAAGGTGAGGTGAAATGAGATGAAAAATATATTAATAATAAATGATTTCGTTTCCCTAGGAAAAATTGCCGGCAAGATGATGGAAACTGTCCTCTCCTACAAGGGACACAACACTTTCTTCCTTCCAACTGCCCTTATAGCAAACAACTTCTCCTACGGGAAAAACGCCATATTAGATACAACTGAATATTTAAAAGACTCCCTAAGAAATTGGGAGGAGATAGGATTTAAGTTTGACCTTATCTCTATCGGATATATCCACAATACTGAGCAAAGAGATATAATCTATGATTATGTTAAAAACTTAGACTACGATACTACTGTCCTCTTTGATCCAATCATGGGAGATGAGGGGGCTCTTTACCCAACTCTTGATGAGAAAATGCTAGATAACTACAAGTCCTTAATCGATATTTCAGATATCATAAGCCCAAATGCCACAGAGGCTAAGTTTCTTGAAATAGACTACGAGGATTTTGTAAGAAAGGGTAAGAAATATCTTATAACTTCTGCCCAAGAAGACGGGAAATATTTCGTAAAAGGATACGATGAGGGTGAATTTAAGGTTTACTTCGACAAACTTCCCAAAAGACTTACAGGAACGGGAGACCTCTTCGATGGGCTCTTAATAGCCTACTTCCTAGACGGCTACTCAATTGAGGGAGCCTCACAAAAGACAGTCGATATTATATCCAAAGTCTATAGAGATGTTATCGAATATTCAACAAATGAAAATATAAATATCGAAAGATATCTGAACCTCATAGATTAAGGGGGATTTGTGCAAAGAAAAGATTATTGGAAAAAATCACTATCAATTGCCTGGCCTGCCCTTTTGGAATTCTTCTTTATATCAATTGCAGATATAATCGATACCTTCATGGTATCTGGTATGGGACCTAGTGCTGTCGCAGCCATAGGCCTTACTACCCAGCCCAAATTTATAGCCCTTACCATATTTTTCTCCATAAATGCTGCCGTATCGGCCTTGGTTGCGAGAAGGCAGGGCGAAGGAGATAGGAAAGAGGCCAACAAGACTCTTCTTACAGCTATCTATATAGTAATAGCCTTTGTAATCCTAGTAGACCTTGTGATGATGCCCTTCCTCTCCCCAATCCTTAAGTTTGCAGGGTCAAATCCCGAAACTCACGAGCTTTCCATAGCTTACTTTCAAATAATTATGGGAGGAATTATCTTTAATGCCCTCGCTATGGTAATTAATGCTGGCCACAGGGGTTGTGGCAATACACAAATTGCCTTCGTATCAAACCTAGTAAGCTCACTTGTTAATATTACATTTAACTACCTACTAATCTACGGTAACTTTGGCTTTCCTGCCCTAGGCATAAGAGGAGCAGCCATTGCGACAGTCCTAGGAACAGTTGTAGCGAGCATAATGTGTATCATTTCCCTAACTAGGAAATCTTCCTACCTAAACTTCAATCAGTTTGTGAAAGCGAAGTTCGCATACAGTAAGAAAATCGCCAAATCCATTGCAAGCCTTGGATCAAATATCTTTGTAGAAAATGTCTCAGCAAGAATCGGCTTTCTCGTGACAGCCATTACTGCAGCAAGCCTTGGAACAGAAATATTTGCTGCCCACAACGTTGGAATGAACCTCCTATCCCTAACCTTCTCCCTAGGTAATGGAATGCAAGTAGCAGCCATTGCCCTATCAGGTAACGCCCTAGGAGCAGAAGATAAAGAAGGAGCCAAGACCTACGGCAAGGTCTGCCAAGAGATCGGCTTTGCCCTATCGGTAATAGTCTCAATCATACTGATATTCTTCGGAAGAAATATCTTTGGCCTCTTCTTCAAAGATCCAGATATAATCGAATATGGTGTAATAATTACTAGATTTTTAACAGTAATAGTCCTCCTACAAATCTCCCAAACAATCTACGGAGGCTGCCTCAGAGCGGCAGGAGATGTCAAATATACCCTCTTTGTAGCCCTCTTATCTGTAACCTTTATCAGAAGTGCCGTAACCCTAATTGCGGTAAATGTCCTAAGCCTCGGCATCATGGGAATCTGGCTAGGAATCCTATCAGATCAGGCATCAAGATTTATTTGCCTAAGACAGAGATTCCACCAAGGAAACTGGGTCAACAAGAAAATATAACACAAAGGAGAGCCTTCCTAATGGGAGCACTCTCCTTTTTCTTAACTTTATTTTAATCTAGTAATGACCTAATCTCCTTGTCTTTTATATTAAAATATGCTAGAATATATACATCTTGGGGCATTAGCTCAGTTGGGAGAGCGCTTGACTGGCAGTCAAGAGGCCAAGGGTTCAAGTCCCTTATGCTCCACCAAAAGAATCAAGAGAAATCAAAAGGATTCAAATCACTGTTTTGTAGAGGTTCAAACCTCTCGAGAAGCAAGAAAAATCAAATTAACGTAACAAGAACTGAATTAGTTATCATGAAAAATAAGAGGATTTGGGTCTTTTATTTATTTTCTTCTACATATTCAATTTTTTCCTTATCCATAACTGAATCTGGGATCATTTTGCTTGTTATATAAATTAGAAATGGAAGGACGATTGCATCATCCAAAATTCCTAAAAAAGGAATCATATCATTTATCAAATCGGCAGGCATTACTGC
>NZ_JAPJPG010000002.1 GCF_030825785.1 Anaerococcus sp. | reverse complement strand
GGACTTCCTTGAGCGGAGCAATAGCGAAGTCGAAAGGTCTAGCTTTTTACCTCCGCTCATTACAATTATAACCTATTTTACTCGATTTTAATACACTTGTGACTAAATAGGGTATAGGCTTTTTGACGGTAAGATTTTCTTATAGGTCTTTGTCTATTAAAATCCCCTTTTCCCTAAGCTTAGCCTCTATACTTTCTTTGGCGAATTCATTATCCACCCTTATGGTGTGATAGTGGATATTTTCTGTGAGATTTTTTAGGGGCGTTGCCTCATCTATTGATTTGATAAAGATATCCACTCCCTTTCTTGATTTTATATTTAATTCTTTATTGATTAATCCATAGGTAAAGTGGTTGATGAAGACATCTAGGATTTCTCCTCCCCTATCTACTATGGTATTTAGCTCATCTCCTATCTCTTCATCACTGTGGGAGCATTTTATGATAAATTGTATCTTCGAAGATTGGCTAAGCCAATAGCCTTTGTTGTTTGATTTTATCTGATATCCACTTGCCTTAAGGATAGAGATATCCTTGACTATAACCTGGCGACTTAGGCCGAATTTCTCTGCTAAGCTTCCTCCAGATATAGGGCTGGTCCTGTCTTGTAAGATTCTTATAATTTCTAGTTGTCTGTCTTTGATATTCATATTAACCTCTATACCACTTTACCCCAAAAATAAATTTGACATTATATTTTTTTGAGTGTAATATATAAGCAACAACAGTGATAAGAGGAGTAACCAAAGATTTTAGAATAAAGAGAATCCTGGCTGGTGTGAATGGAGATTTTGAATTTTGGTGAAAAAAGCCTTTGAGTTTTGTCGGGGATATTTGATCTGACAGCGGGACTTGCCCGTTATAGCAAGAGAGTATGATTGTACTTATTGAGTAGCTTATCGTGAGATGAGCTAAAATTAAGGTGGTAACGCGAATTTTCGTCCTTATTGCTTCCGTTTGGAGCAGTAAGGACTTTTATTTTACAATCAAATTTATTAAGAAAGGAATTATTATGAAAAAGCTAGTAAAGATTATCCTTGCACTTATCCTAATCATTACGCCCCTTGGCCAGGTTAATGCAAGCGAAGAAGACACATTCAGAGTGGGCATGGAAGTAAACTACGCTCCCTTTAACTTCTCTGAAGTAAGTGATGAGAATGGAGGCTATCCTGTAGCCAACTCCCCGGGCGAATATGCCAACGGTTATGACGTTCAATTTGCCAAAAAGATCGCCGATGGCCTAGGCAAGAAGCTTGAAATCTACAAGATCGAATGGGACGGACTAATTCCTGCCCTAACTAGTGGCAAGATCGATGCAATAGTAGCTGGTATGAGCCCAACCGCTGAAAGGCTCGAGCAAATCGACTTTTCTGTTCCCTACTACCATGCAAAGATGGTTGTAGTTACCCAAAAGGACTCAAAGTATAAGGACGCTAAGTCTATTAATGACTTTGAAGGAGCAAAGATTACCGCCCAACTAGGGACCTTCCACGTAGCTATGATAGATCAAATGGAAGGTGTTAATAAACAAGAGTCCATGGACTCCTTCCCTACAATGATTGCTGCTGCAAATGCAGGAACTATTGATGGCTATATCTCAGAAGAAGCTGGAGCTGAATCTGCTGTGGCTGCCAACCCAAAACTTACCTATATAACATTTGACGAGGCAAATGGCTTTGAGACTAAGGATGAAGATACAACAGTAGGAGTAGGGATTGCCAAAAATTCTCCTCTTACAGAAGAAGTGAACAAGGTTCTTTCATCTATGGATATAGAAAAGGAACAAGAAGAGATTATGGGAGTAATGACCAAGCTTACTGCAGATGAGGAAGAAAGCGCAGGCTTTATCGATGAAGTTAAATCGATTTGGGCGACCTACTCTACTCTTTTCCTAAAGGGTGTGGTAAATACCCTAATCATAGCCATAGTTTCTACAATCCTAGGTTTCCTCTTAGGTCTTTTGGTTGCAGTTATTAGAGGAATGGAAGTCAAAAAGGATGACAATGCCTTTACCTACTATCTCCATAAAATAATCAACTGGATCTTGGGAGCTTATGTTGAAATATTTAGGGGAACCCCAATGATGGTTCAATCTGTAATCATCTTTTACGGACTTAAGCAATATTTCGATATCGACCTATCGACTATGTTTGCAGCAATCCTAATCGTTTCAATCAATACAGGAGCCTACCTATCTGAGGTAGTCCGTGGAGGAATCAATTCGATTGACAAGGGACAATTTGAAGCCTGCAAAGCTATAGGCATGACCCATTTCCAAACTATGGTTCACGTAATCCTACCTCAAACAATCCTTACAATTCTTCCTTCTATTGGAAACGAGTTTGTAATAAACATCAAGGATACATCAGTCCTTAACGTAATTTCTGTAACAGAGCTATTCTTCATGAGTAAGTCTGTCGCAGGATCAACCTACCAATACTTCCCAACCTACTTGATAACAGCAGTGATTTATTTCGTCCTAACCTTCACTATTACGAGAATCCTTCTTGTCCTTGAAAGAAGATTTAGGGATACTGACTTTATCATGGAATCATCAACAGGAGCAAACAATGTCTGAGATAATTAGAGTAAACAATTTAGAGAAAAAATTCGGGGACAACCTAGTCCTTAAGGATATAAATATGGCGGTAAATGAAGGAGAAGTAGTATCTATAATAGGATCTTCTGGGTCTGGTAAGTCGACCCTCCTTCGCTGCCTTAACCTCTTGGAATCTCCTACAAGTGGCGAGATCCTCTACAGGAGCGACAATATACTGGACCATAAGTTCGACCAAAGAAAATATAGGTCCAGGGTTGGCATGGTATTTCAAAACTTCAATCTCTTTGCAAACAAGACCGTCCTTGAAAACTGTATGCTAGGACAAATAAAGGTCCTAGGCAGAAATCACAATGAAGCTGAAGAAATTTCTAGAAAGTATCTAGAAAGCGTAAATATGCAAAATTATGTCAACGCCAAGCCTAGCCAAATCTCCGGTGGCCAACAACAAAGGGTAGCCATAGCCCGTGCCCTTTGCATGAACCCTGATCTCCTACTTTTCGATGAGCCAACAAGTGCCTTAGATCCAGAGACAGTAGGAGAGGTCCTAGATGTAATGACCAAGCTTGCCAAAAGCGGGATGACCATGATCGTAGTAACTCACGAGATGGACTTTGCAAGAGACGTTTCTAGCAGGGTCTTGTTCATGAACAAAGGAATCATCCTAGAAGACGGCACTCCAGAAAAAATATTTACAAACCCAGACCACGACAGGACCAAGGAGTTCCTAAAGAGATTTTTGGGAGAAAATTGAAAGTATTAAGCTTAAAATAATGGGATAATAAGCAGAAGATCAGATTAAAGATCCGATCTTCTGCTTTTTTATGCTTACAAATCCTTCGTTTGTATTAGATTTTATTTAGTGTCTTAACTGGTACAATGATTTCATCCAAAACTTATTTAACAAAGGAGTTTAGATGATAGATAAATATATAAATCATATAAGGGGGCTAATAAAGTTTAATGGAGTAGATCCTGATGAGTTAGAAATAATGGTTAAAGATGATAAAATTATATTTTTATACGAGAGCCACTTTTCCCTAATAAGCATGAGCCTATTAAATTTCCTAGGCAAGGAAGGTATAAAATTTGATTTTGTCCTCGGTGCCAACTCTGAGGAAGACTTTGCAAAAGATAAAATAAATAGCATACAGATTACTGTTGATATCGGGGAACTAAGCAAAATGAATAACTACTTGATTGATTTTAAGGACCTTGATTAAAAATTTATTTCAATTAAATTTTCTAAATTAAATTTCTACCAGAAGCTAAGGGCAGGATTTACCATTTCCCGCCCTTTTGTTTTCCTAGTTCCTAGGATAATATTATTTATTAAATATTATATTTAGGATTTTTTCAGTAATCTCTTGTAGGTCTTATCTGTAAGTATGGCTCCAAGAGGCGCTGTGTAGAGGATTGCTATTACTGATATGGCAAGGATCAGCTTGCCGCTTGCAATCCCATATCCTAGGGCGACCGGTCCTATGGCTGCTTGGACTGTGGCCTTTGGTAGGTAGGCGAAACCTGAAAATATCTTCTCACGTTTTTCAAGATTTGAAGGAAGAAGAGCCAAGTAGACTCCAAGCATCCTAAATATTAGTCCTCCTGTGATTAATAGAAGGGCTGGGAGAATTTCTTCTCCTATTATAGAAAGGTCTACGGTAATTCCCACTAGGACAAAGAGGAAGATCTCAAAAAGCTCCCAAAGGCTTCCATAAACATCCAAAAGCTCATCTGCAAGGTCTTGGTCGAGCTTTTTAATCGTCATAGTCATAGAAATAATAGCCACAAGGGCAGAGAAGGCTATATAGCCCTTGCTTAAGTTCTCTATTTCTAAGATAAAAAATGATAGGCCCATAAGGACTATCACCTTATAAATTTTGCCCAAATTTATCTTTGCATAAATTATATCAAGGATATATCCTAGTATGATTCCAAAAAGAATTCCTGTAATAATTGATATAGGAATATTTAGAAAACTTCCTATAGAAGCTTGACCTCCCAGTTTTAGATTAAGAAAAACTGTAAAAAACACTATAGTGTAGACGTCATCTATGGAAGAGCCTGCAAGGATTATCTCGGGGATTTTCTTATTTTCTCCGTAGCCTTCTTCTATAAGCCTTATCATCCTTGGCACTACTATGGCAGGAGATACTGCCGCAAGGACAGCTCCAAGGATTGCACTGTCGATATAGGGAAGGTTAAAGATTTTATTTGCAAGAAATGTTATAGCAGCCATCTCAAAGCTTGCTGGAAGGAAGGTCATTAGGATTGCAGGAAGGCCGACTTCTTTTAATCTATCAAAAGATAAGCTAAGACCTGCTCTTGATAAGATTACAACTAGGGCAATTTGCCTTAAGTCCTTGGAAAGAGCTCCTATATCTCCACTCACTAGTCCCAAGAGATTGGGGCTTATTATAATTCCTCCTATAAGCATACCCAAGATGGGAGCAAGTTTAATTTTAGAAAAAATCTTAGATCCGATAAGACCCGCTATTATTATAATTCCGATATTTGTTAACATTTTTCCTCCTAAAAAAGCTGATGGCCCTACTCTTAAGTAGAAGTCATCAGCTTATAGCGTTTATTTTATAGGGAAGAACTTCATTTCCCTAAATTTATTTTACTTTTTATTTACCCTTATTCAACTAGGGCACCCTTTTTAGCGAGCCTATCTGCCCAGTCATTGTACTTATCATTAGAGTGACCCTTGACCTTGACAAAGCCTATCTTTAGACTCTTTCTCGCTTCTTTTACAAAGTTCTTGTAGGAAATAGTAAGCGCGTTATTGGCCTTCCATTCGTCATTGGCCCAGGAGGAAATCCCCTGGTAGTCGTGATAGATTATTATTTTTTTTCTTTTCTCTTCTAGGGCCTTTTTTATAGCAAGCTCACTTGCCCTAACCTCTCCTGCTACATTTCTATGCTTGTAGAAGTCATCTGTGTAGGATTCGTAGAGCTCTTCTTCTCCGTCCTTACTTATGTAGACAACACCTGCCCCGTAGATCTTCTCCTTTAGATTATAAGATCCATCCACATAGGCTATTATTGTTTCATCGTCTACTTCAATCGTCTCTTGTTTATCTTCCATAAAAGCTATAGCATCTTCCTTTTTCTTAAAGGACTTGTAGCTAGCATTGGAAAATCCCTTTACTTCCTTAAGACAAGAATCCCAGGATGTATATATCCCAGGATTCCTTCCTCTTTTTACTGCGTAATATTTCATAAGCTTTCCTTGTTGGCCCAGTAGGTTACAGCCCCAGGACCTACAGTGAATACTCCATTTCCATTTTCATCAATTGTGATATCCTCGTTTTTGCCAGAAAGGTCCACATAAGTCGCTCCCGCCTCGCTCTCTCCCACAAACATTTGCTTTTCAGCCATGTCTTTGATCGAAATTAGAACAGCAAGTGGCTTATGGTCTTCATCTCCTCTTCTGACCCAGCCTATTACTGAAGGGTCGTCGAAGTAATTGTCTTCCTCGCCGTAGTTATAATTTTTCCTGACCTTGAGCATATTATTTATTAGATCGTATTTGGCCTCGGTCTTTACCTCTCCTATTAGTCCATAATAGTCTCCTGCGAAGATACATGGATAGCCGTCTTTTCTGAATAGGATCATGGCATAGGCAATCTCCTTAAACCAATCTTCAACCCAAGAATCAAGCGACTGGCCTGGTTGGCTGTCGTGGTTATCTACAAAGGTCACCGCTTGGGCAGGGAAGTCTGCCACGATTGTATTATCGAAGATTTTTCTCATGTCGTAGTTACCCATGGACTTGCTTGCCTCTTGCATATGAAAATGTAGGGGAACATCGAATAAGTCTATGTTATAGTCTGTAGTTTCGAGGTATTTGGCGATTTCTTCCTTGTTATGTTGCCAGAATTCTCCAAAGAGATAGAAGTTCTCCTCGCCCTTTTCATTTATTATATGGTCTGATAGGTCGTGGATGAAGTTAGACGAGATATGCTTTAGGGCGTCGTATCTGAAGCCATCGACCTTGGTCTCGTCGATGAACCAGTCGACCCATTTGAAAATCTCTTCCCTTACTTCTGGGTGGTCGTGGTCGATATCACAATTCATAAGATAATCGAAGTTGCCCTTCTCTCCTGATACATCTTCGTCCCAATATTTTCCATCTCCTAGGATTCTAAATATAGCCGAAGTATCACTTTTTACGTCATAGTCCACACCTGAGAAATGATAATAATGCCAAACCATATCAGAATACTTACCAGCCCTTCCCTTAAAGTCAAAACCGGTCCAGGCTTCTATGTCCATCTCTCCTGATACGTCTTGCTCTCTATTGTTTTGATCGACCATAACTGCCTTAAATTCTTCTTTAAAGTCAGCATTTCCCTTATGGTTTAGGACGACATCAGCATAGCATTTGATTCCAGCTTTCTTTAAGGAATCGATAGCATCTAGAAGCTCTTCCTTTGTTCCGTATTTGGTCCTAATAGTTCCCTTTTGGTCAAACTCACCTAGATCCCAAAGGTCATAGACCCCGTAGCCTACATCCATATCACTTCCACCCTTAGTCATTGGTGGAAGCCACAAGCCATCTATACCATTTTCCTTCAATGTTTTGGCATCTTTTTTTAGTTTTTTATAAAAGTCTCCCGATCCGTCCGTATCCCATTCGAAAGACTGCATCATGACTTCATTGGCCATACTTACTCCTTACAAATATCTATTGACTTGCTCGCACCAATCCTACTAGCGCCAGCTTCGATCATCTCCATCGCTTCTTTTTTAGTATGGATGCCGCCGCTTGCCTTAACTTCTAACCTATCTCCAACTGTTTTTTTCATAAGACTTACGTCAGAGGCTAAGGCTCCTCCAGTAGAAAAACCTGTAGAAGTCTTTACAAAATCTGCTCCAGCTTCTTTAGCTAGCTCACAGGCCTTAACTTTTTCTTCGTCAGTTAATAGGCAAGTTTCAATAATTACCTTAAGTATCTTTCCCCCTATAGCTTCTTTGCAAGCTCTTATATCTTCTAGGACATAGGCGTAATCCTTATCCTTGAGTCTTCCGATTGGAATAACCATGTCGATCTCGCTTGCTCCATCTTCTACGGCGCATTTTGCCTCATAGGTCTTGGCCCTTGTAACCATAGCTCCTAGTGGAAAGCCAACTACTGCAGCTATTCGTACGTCTTCGTTGTAAGCTTTGATGTCTTTTACGTAAGTAGAATTTACACATACGCTATAGAAATCATTTGCAACAGCTTCATCGACAAGGGTCTTTATCTCGTCAATTTGTGCCTCTGGCTTTAAATTAGTGTGGTCTATATATGAATTTAGTTTTTTCATTATTTCTCCTTATATTCGATTTGGACAAGACTTAGGTCATCTTCCTGCTTACCCCAGGTAAAGTTTTTGATATCCCTGTAGCTTTCTTCTAGGTCGTGGTAGGTTGCGAAGTTTTCTCTTAGTCTCTCAAGTCCATACTCACATCTTTTCTCATCCTTCGTCTCTATGGCCCCGTCGGAAAAGAGAAGGAGCCTATCTCCATTTTCTAATTCTACAGTCTTTTCATCATAATTGTCTGGCTCGATAATATTTGATATCATCCTACCGCTTGCCAAGAGATAAGTTACCTCTTCATTCCTTTTGGAATACCAAAGGGGAGGACAGTTGTGACCAGCATTGGAAAATGTTAGGGAATCTTTTCTCACATCAAATATTCCAAGCCAAGCTGTAAAATATTGACTTGACTCCATGCCTAGTTTTGCGAACTTCTCCCTTAATTTAAATAAAATCTCTGATGAGGAATAGTCAGGGTGCTTGTCAAGTATTGCATTCATAGTGACCTTGATAAACATAGTCATTATCGAAGCCTTGACACCATGTCCCATAATATCTGCTATATATAGAGCATACTTTCCTTCCTTGATCTTGATCAGGTCAAAGAAATCTCCAGAAAGCTCATCACTTGGTATATACTTACTCTTTAAATTAAGCTTGCCATAAGTCTTATCCTTAGGAAGGATGTTCGATTGAATCTTCTTTACAAATCTTACATCATCAAGCATGTTTCTATTATTATTAAAAAGCTCAATTTTCATAAGGCTTTCACGGGTGATGTCTCTATATACTTCCACAATCCCCAAAAACTCATCTCCATTGTAGATTGGGGAAGACTTGATGGAGAAGTATCTCTCATCTATAAGCTTTTCTTCGATCATGGTAGTGTTTCTTACAGCTTCATTCCTATCTCCTAGAAGAAAAGAAGTAGACTCATCTACATAGTTTTTTAGCTCAGATGACATATCACAAGCTTCTTTAAAGACATCATTAATAAAGATAGTCTCGCCGTTTGTATCGACAATCCTAACCCAATCATCCATAGAATTCAATATGAAAAAATTTTTATCTTCAGTAAAGTTACTTGTATTTGCCATCTCTTCCTACCTTAAGCTTGTTATAATAACTATATCTTTTAATAGTTAATTATCAATATGAAGAGCCTACACTTATCCAGTAAAAAACCACGGCAAGGAAAGCCCTCCGTGGTTTAGTAAACTTCTTATTTAAATTCAAACTTGTTAGAATTATCGAGACTTGCTCCGTTTATATATTTTTCATCAATACCAAAGAAGTAAGTCGCTACAAAACCTCCCACATATCCTGCAATAAGTCCAGCAAGATATCCTAGCCATCTATTGTTGTAAATAAGCGGAATTAGGGCAATTCCTGAAGGTCCTATGGCTGTAGCTCCGATAGATCCTATTAGACCAATTACAGCACCGCCAACTCCACCACCAATACAAGCTGTGATGAAGGCCTTACCCATTGGTAGGGTTAGGGCGTAGATTAATGGTTCTCCAATTCCAAGAATTCCAACTGGAAGTCCACCCTTGGCTATGGTTTGAATTTGCTTATTATTCTTACACTTTACCAAAATCGCAAGAGCTGCTCCAACTTGACCAGCCCCTGCCATAGCAAGAATTGGAAGAAGATAGGTTGCTCCTTGTGACTCAATCATAGCCACATGGATTGGTGTTAGTATTTGATGAAGGCCTAGCATTACCATTGGAAGGAATAAGGCCCCTAGGATAAATCCAGATATTGGTCCACCTATATTGATAACTCCATCGATAAATCCAATTAGCCCATTAGAGATAAGTCCTGCTAGTGGCATAATGATAAACATATGAAGTAATCCTACAATGATTAGTGAGATCGCTGGAACAATTATAATATCCAAAGAATCTGGCACAGCCTTATTGAGGGCATTTTCAATCTTGGATAAAATCCATACTGAAACTAATACACCAATTACTCCTCCTTGACCTGCAGCAAGTGGTGTTCCTAGGAAAATATTATTTATTGGCATATCTGGATTCATTCCAGTAAGATAGACCATTCCTCCAACTACTCCACCTAAACCTTGATTTGCCTTAAAGACTCTCGCCGCATTGATACCTATAAAGATATTTAGGTAAGCGTAAAGGCCGTTTTTCATAATATTTAGAACTTGAATTAAAGTTGCCACAGATTCTTGATTTAAACTACCTGCTGTTACCATATTTTGTAAGACTGAGGCGACACCACCTATAAGTCCTGCCCCAACGAAGGCCGGAATTAGTGGAACAAAGACTGAAGCAATACTTGATGTAAAATTCTTGAATCCGCTTTGTTTTTGCTTAGCTTTATAGCTTTCTTTATTTTCTTGAGTTTGCCTTTGAAGTTTCTCCTTATCAGTTTCCTCGCTAAAGTGACTATCTGATAGACTTGCCATAGCTCGTGCTACCTTCTCGCTCTTGCCTGGTCCTAGGATCACTTGGACTTGCTCTCCTTCTACAAGGCCAAGAACTCCCTCTCTTGATTTGATTTTTTCATAAGAAATTAGGTCGGGGTTATTTACTTTTACCCTAACTCTAGTCATACAATTGATGACTTCTCTTAAGTTTCCTGATCCACCAAAATCTTCTATCAATAATTTGGCTAATTCATTGTTTGTCATATCACAAATCCTCTCTTATAAAGCCTTGATTCATTTTTAATATCTCTAGGGCTTTCTCATAACTTATGTTCTTGTTTGCCATTATTATTGCAGGTTTTACTTCTCTATTAGCTTCTTCTAATATTTCTCCTGCCCTTTCGTAGGAAATTCCTGTTACTTCAACTATAATCTTTCTCGCCCTATCTATAAGCTTCTCATTAGTCGGCCTTAAGTCAACCATAAGATTATCATAGACCTTGCCAATCTTAACCATGGCTGTAGTCGATATCATATTGAGAACCATTTTAGTTGCAGTTCCTGCCTTCATCCTAGTCGAACCTGTAAGAACTTCCGCTCCAGTTTCTATTTCTATTGGATAATCCACGTGATTAGAAATGAGGGCATTTTTGTTACAAGCGATAGATCCAGTCTTGGCACCGATTTTTTGGGCATACTCAACAGCTCCTATACAGTAAGGGGTTCTACCGCTAGCGGCAATTCCTATAACAAAGTCCTTGGACGTAAGATTTTCCTTAATCAAATCTTCTTCTCCTGAATTTAAGCTATCCTCAGCGTTTTCTATAGGATGACGGAGGGCATAGTCTCCTCCTGCAATAAGACCTGTTACAAGCTTTGGATCTACAGAAAAGGTTGGGACAGTCTCAGATGCATCGAGAACTCCAAGCCTTCCGCTAGTTCCTGCTCCTAGATAAAATAGTCTACCACCATTTCTTAAAGTCTTTACTACTTCTTCTGTAAGCTTTTCAATATCCTCCAAGGATTGCCCAACACTTCCTGCAATCGTCCTATCTTCTTTATTAATAATCTCCAATATCTCTCTAACACTTTTCAGGTCTAAGTTTGCGCTTTGGGGATTTCTATCTTCTGTTAAAGACAATCTCATCACCTCCTTTTATATAATCAATTAATTCAATGTGTTTAGCATCCACTTCGCCGATAAGATTTCTCTCTTCTACAGGACCTAAATCTCTCTTGCAAATTTCAATCTCTCCGCTGTATCTTCCGGCCTTCTCGTTTAGGATTAGTATATCTCCTCTTTTAGCATAGAAGGAAGAAGCCGCTTCCACCTTCCTATACTCTCTCTCATTTCTTAGGATATATTCGCTAAGATCCATCCTTTGTTTAAAGCCTTTTATATAGTTAAATTCATCATTCATCTTAACTTTAAGACTTATCTTTTTATCTTTGTGAAAATCTCTAATGTAGGAAATATTTCTATCATCAACTCCTTCGGCTATTATTATAGAATCCATCCCGTATTTTCTATTAAGTTCTACAAAACTTAGGTAAGGACATTTAAGTCTCTGACTTTCAAGGGTTGGTAGGCTCCTATAAATTGGACCACGCAAGTTCTCACTACCAGGTACAAAGGCTATAGCCTCTATTCCTAGTGATTTAAATAGATTATTTCTCTTCTTAAGATAATCTCCTCCCAGACCTGTAAATTCAAGAGGATAGTAGTTGTGAATGGCTAGGATATTATCCGTATTCGCTCCGAAAGCTAAAATTTCATCTAAATATTCCCTATCAATTGTAGAAGCATTTATTGAAATTCTATTGTTCTTACTTAGTTCAGCTATCTCTTTGGTGGTAAAACCATAATCAAGCCTTAGTATAAGGTCCATATCCATAAGTTTTGAATTCCTACTAAGGACATTCTTATTTAGATCGACGCAAATCCTAAAGTCTTTGTCAATGGATTTATCGCAAAGGTCCAAGAACTTTTCGAAAGTATTATCTTCATCTGGATAATGAATCGAAGTAAATAAAATATCAAAGCCCTCATACTTACTTATTTCATTTTCTAAATCAAAGTCCCTATCAAAATATAAAGAAAAACCAAGCATAATTATCTCTTTATTTTCCTATAGGCAAAAGCTGAAGAAATTGCGAGTCCAACTAATGGTATTAAGCCATTAATTCCTGTTTTAGGATTGGATTTTTCGGCAAACTTTGATTCATTGTAAGTATTTTCTAAAATATCATAATCAGCTTTATTATCATCAACACTCTTACCATCTTCGCTTGCAATTTGGTATTTGTCTTTAATTATTTGATTTGTATTTTTTATAGCTTGATAATCATTTAGTTCAGCCTCCTCAAGATAACCTTCCCTATCTTTTAGCATTCTTTCTTGTCCAATCTGTAATTCATTTGCTAGAGCCATAACTAGCTCTTTTGAATTATCTTGGAGAGATTTATAAATTAGAGTGCTAACTGCACCATAACCTCCACTCATAGAAGCATCGGTATAGAAATAATTAGGATTTTCTTTATTATCTAACACATAACCATTCTTTTTATTTGTTAATAAAACGAAGGTCATTCTCTCCAAAGGATCTATAACTGTAAGAGTACCTGTCCAGCCAGTATGTCCAATTGTATTCGAACTTGCTAGGTTAGAAAAAGCCCAAGCATATTTGCCATCAGCCATCCTCCTCCAACCTAAACCGTAAGATGGGTTAACTTCACTTGCCTTAGTGAATTCATCTTGAGTTTTCTTATCCCAAAATCTAATATTTTTATACCAACCTTCATTTAGCATAATATTTGCAAGTTTTGCTAATTCTCGAGAATTAGAAAACAATCCTGCATGACCGCTTACTCCACCCATAGAATAATAAGCTTTCTCATCATGAACCTCACCCTGGATGGTGTCCTTTCTAATATTTAAGAAATCAACTGCTCCATCTCTTGTATTTCCGTTTAATTCAGTTGCAGCTATCTGATTTTTATTAAATCCATTTTCTAAAGGATTAAATAGAGTATATCTGAGATTTAATGGCTTAGCAAAATTTTCATTAAAATAATTATCTAATCTTTGCCCTGTGACTTTTTCTACTATAAATCCAAGGAGCATATAATCTACATCCGAATACACTGACTTTGAACCTGGCTCATATGATAATGGTGTTCTCATTACCATATCCAATGTTTTTTCCCTGTCTTGGGAGAATAAATCGTTGACCCCATTGATATTACCATCATCCTTGTCATAATTGTTATTATGGTATTGAGGATCTGCAGGAAAACCAGCTTGATGTCTGAGTATATCCCTAATGGTCATTTCATTTTTACCCTTTATGGGACTTTTTTCGTCATCCTTAAATTCTGGAAAATACTTAGATACTTTATCATCAATGTTGATTTTTCCTTCATAAACTAACTTTTGTAAGCTATAATTTGTGGCATACATCTTAGTGTTACTTGCAAGATCAAATAAAGTATTCTCATCAACTTCAACTCTTTCATCCAATGGTATGGCTTCTCCATTTTTATAAAAATTATTTACATATCCAAAATTATAATCATATATTTCTTCATTATCTCTAATTACGCTAATCTGACCTCCTGAAAAATTTTCCTTTACTTCTTCATCAAGTAGTGTCTCCATCAGATCAGTAACTTTTTCATCCAATTCATTATCTATCTTACTAAAGCCTTTTTCTTCCTTTCCAGATTTAATCGTTACGTCGACTTTTTCTTTTACATTTAAAATGTCTACAGAATTTTTTCCTTCTTGAATAAGCTCTTTAGCCTCATCATTAGATTTTGCAGCTTTACCATTTACAAAAACATCTGCATTATCATAGTTACTAACATTGATTTGATCCTCAAGGTCATCATCGTAATAGAACTTTTGAGATGAATTGGTCAAAATAGAATCATCAAATTCATCAATACTTGTAGGAAAACTATAATCATATTCAACTATATCATTGCTATCTTCCTTATTATCAGCATTTGAAGTAAAAGGGATTAAGAAAGTAAAGACAGCTATAAGAAATATTCTTTTGTTCATGAAAAACTCCTATTTTAATTTATCAGTCAACTGTTTAGAAATTTTAAGATTTCTAACTACTTCGTCCATATTTTTTGATATATAGCCATAGAATAAGATATCTGTTATTATTTGTGAAGCAAATCTTGATGAAATTGCACCGTATCTCATCTTTTTTTCAATTTCAGGGAGAGGTATTAAGATGTCTGACATATTAGCGAGTTTTCCTCGACCAGCTTTCGTAATGCTAATTATCTTTGCACCTATTCTTTTAGCATATTCTGCAGCTATCAATACTTCTTTCGAAAGGGAAGTATAACTAATACAAATTAATAGGTCGTCTTCCTTGATATTCGTCAGTAAACTTAAATTTGTATGTGCATCTGTCTCATAGAAGGCTTTCTTTCCTGATCTTTGAAGTTTATAGACAAAATCCTCGCACACTAGTCCTGATGATCCAATTCCAGTTAAGTAGACGAAGTTAGCACTTATAATACTATCAATTGCCTTCGTAATTAGCTCTTCATTTATTAGAGCGTAAGTTTTTTCTATTGATGATATTACATTGTTTTTGCTTTTTTCTATTATATCTCCTACCTCATCATTCGCCGAAATCACTTCTGACTTAAGGTTTATTTCATCATTTTCTAAGCTTTTTGCTATATCAAGCTTGAGGGAGGTGTATCCCTTATATCCAATTTTTTGAACAAATCTTATTATGGCTGATTGTGACGTTCCAGTTAAATCCGCAAGATTTTGAGAGTTTATTTTTATTACCTCACCGGGTTTATCCAGAATATATCTAGCGATTTTTTTGTCAGAAGGTGTGAAATCTCCTGACCTTTCTTTGATTATTATTGCGTAAGTCATAGAGACTCCTTATATGAAAAGCTTTTCTTAGTTAAATTATAGCACAATAAATAATTATTTCAATATTTTTTTGAAAAAATCAAATAATTATTTCAAATGCTTTATTGCTTCTCTTAAGTTCCTAGCTTCCCTATCAGCTTCAAAGTATTTATCGAAACTTGAATCGTGAATTATAAGATAATTCATATTAGAGTTCTTACAGGCAAGATAGCCATTGTAGGAATCTTCTAGGATTAGGGCCTCCCTATATTTTACCTCAAACTTTTCCTTGGCTTTGATAAAAATTTCTGGATCGGGCTTACTTTTACTTACCTCATCTCCTGAAATAATATAGTCAAAGAAATCCCTTATCTCTTCTTTTTCTAAGAGAAAGTCTATCTTTTCTCTATTACTTGATGAAGCTAGGGCACATTTTATATTGTTTTCTCTTGCGTAGTATAATAAGTCTTCTAGTCCTTCTTTTTTGAGAGATTTTGTGTAAGTTCTAAAGTAATTTTCCCTAATGCTTTCTAGGTCTTCTCTTAAGCTAATCACTTTTTCTTTAGTGCCTAGGATTTTAAATAGTTCTTCTCTGATACTTTCTTCATTCTTGCCTGTAAATCTCTTTCTCAATTCCTCGTTAAAGTGAAAGCCGTATTTGTTAGAGACTTCAAACCAAGAATTGTAATACATGATCTCTGTATCAAACATTAGTCCATCCATATCAAAAATTATTAGTCTATAATTCATATCTCCTCCTTAAGTTAATCTTACCCATAATTTTGGACAAAAAAAAAGCACCTTCAATCTCTCAAAGATGCTAGAAGTTATTTTATACTTATTTCTAAGTATTTTATACTAATTCAAGAATTGCACGTTCTGATCCGTCGCCTCTTCTTGGTCCTAGTTTTAGTACTCTTGTGTATCCACCATTTCTATCTTCATAGTTTGGTGCTATTTCGTTAAATAATTTTTGAACAGTTTCTGCCTTGTATAAATAAGCTGCTGCTTGTCTTCTTGTGTGAAGTGTGTTCTTCTTTCCTAGTGTAATCATTTTGTCAGCCATTTTTTGTGCTTCTTTAGCTCTAGTTACAGTAGTTTCGATTCTACCGTTTTCTAATAGTGATTGCACAAGGTTTCTAAGCATAGCATTTCTGTGGTCAGTTCTTCTGCCAAGTTTTCTTTTATCGGCCATACTTACCTCCTATTCATCTTTTAAGCTTAGACCTAACTCGTCTAGCTTTTCTATTACTTCTGTGAGTGACTTTTTACCGAAGTTCTTGATTGCTTTTAGCTCAGATTCACTAACTTTAATTATATCGCCAACTCTATCGAAGCCTGCTCTTTTTAGACAATTAAATGATCTTAGACTAAGGTCTAATTCTTCTATTGTCATTGCCAATTCGTCAGATAAGTTATCTTCTTCATCAACTTCTTTTATTTCTTCTACTTCCTCTTCTGGTGGGAATTGTTGGTTAGGCAATTCATTGAAGAAGGAGAAGTTTTCAATTAGAATTGATGAACCTTCTGCCAAGGCTTCTTGTGGTGTAATAGTTCCATTTGTCCAAACTTCCATAAGTAGTTTGTCATAGTCGGTTGATTCGCCAACTCTTGTATTTTCTACAGTGAAGTTTACTTTCTCAACTGGAGTAAATGATGAGTCAATTGCGATAGCACCTATTGGGTCGCTTTCTTTTTTGTTATCATCAGATACTCTATAACCCTTACCATCTGTAACATCCAAGGCTATAAATAGTCTTGATTTTTCGTTAACTGTTGCAATGTAGTGGTCAGGGTTTGCTATATCAACAGAACTATCTGCTTTGATATCTTTTGCTGTTACAATCTTTGGTCCTTCAATGTCTAAAAACAATGTTACATCTTCATCTACATGTTTTGTAACGTCTAGACCCTTAATATTTAGAACTATTTCAGGAACATCTTCTACTACTCCATCTATAGTGGAGAATTCGTGAAGTACTCCTTCTATAAGTATTTTTGAGACGCTAGAACCAGGTAAGGATGATAATAACACCCTTCTCATACTGTTTCCAATGGTTGTACCATATCCTCGCTCAAGTGGATATAGGGCGAATTTACCGTAATTTTCTTCTTCGTCTATATCCAATATCTTTATATTCGTATCTAATTTTTCGATCATGGTAACTCCTTAGTTCTAACTTTATTTATGCCTACTTAGAGTAGAACTCTACGATCATACGTTCTTCAACTGGGATGTCGATATCTTCTCTTGTAGGGAATCTGTCTACAGTTACTTTTAAGTTTTCTAAATCACTTGATAGCCATTCAACTACACCAAATGTCGCATTTGTTTCTTTGATAGTTTTAAATAGTGTGTTTGATCTAGATTTTTCACGAACTTCAATTACATCGCCTTCTTCTACCTTGTATGAAGGAATGTCAACTTGTTTACCATTAACTGTTAGGTGTCCGTGTGTTACGATTTGACGAGCTTCTCTTCTTGTTCTAGCAAGACCTGATCTATAAGCGATGTTGTCTAGTCTTCTTTCACAAAGGATTATAAGTTGTTCACCTGTTTGTCCCTTCATTTTAGAAGCGGCTTCGTAGTATCCTCTAAATTGTTTTTCACTTACTCCGTAGATGAATTTAGCTTTTTGTTTTTCTCTTTGTTGCATTCCGTATTCGGAAAGTTTTCCTCTTCTATTTGGAAGAGCTCTTTTGCTTTCTCCTGTATATCCTAGGTATGCTGGAGAAATTCCCAAAGCTCTTGCTTTTTTGTATACTGGATCTTTTGATACTGCCATAATCGCGCCTTTCTAAACTCTTCTTCTTTTTGGAGGTCTACATCCATTGTGAGGAATTGGTGTTACGTCTTTGATCATTGTAACTTCAAGTCCTGCAGCTTGTAGACTTCTGATTGCTGATTCTCTTCCTGAACCAGGTCCTTTAACGTAAACTTCTACAGTTTTTAGTCCTTGGTCGATAGCTTTCTTAGCTGCAACATCTGCTGCTTCGCTTGCTGCAAATGGAGTAGACTTTCTGCTACCTCTAAATCCTAATTGACCAGCAGATGCCCAAGATAGTGCATTACCTTGCATATCTGTAAGGGTCACCATTGTATTGTTAAATGTTGAGTTAATGTGAGCTTGGCCACGTTCAACATTTTTCTTAACTCTTCTTCTAGAAGTGCTTTTTCTTCTTTGAGCCATATATCTCCTTAACCCTTTCTACCTTTTCTGGTTCTTGCATTGTTCTTTGTGTTTTGTCCTCTTACAGGAAGATTGTTTTTGTGTCTTAATCCTCTGTAGCTACCGATTTCTCTTAGAGCTCTAATGTTCATTGAGATATCTCTTCTTAGATCTCCTTCGATGTGGTAGTTGTTTAACTCTTCACGGATTTTACCTAATTCTTCTTCTGTAAGGTCTTTCATTTTTGTATCAGGATTGATTCCTGCATTCTTTAGTATTTCGTTTGCAGTTGAACGACCTATACCATATATATAAGTTAGTCCAATTTCTGCTCTTTTTTCTCTAGGTAAATCTATACCAGCTATTCTTGGCATTAGCCCCTCCTAACCTTGTCTTTGTTTATGTTTTGGATTTTCGCAAATTACCATAACTTTACCGTTTCTTTTGATAATTTTGCATTTATCACACATTTTTTTAACTGATGCTCTAACTTTCATTTTGACTCCTCATCTTCCGATTATTCTTAATGAATGGGTAGTGCTTGAAGTGTATCTTAATGAAAAATCTTACGATTTTCCACCCACGATGTTATCCTCTCGAAAGGCTATAAGCCTTTCTCGCTTAGTTTTAAGCTAGCCCGTCTGGCTCTGGGAAGACCCTCCACGGAGTAGTCTCGAAATGAAGGATTTTTCAAATCCTTCACCCAGGATTATGGGGCTATTTCTTCCTCCAAGTTATTCTACCTTGACTTAGATCATATGGAGATAGTTCTACTGTTACCCTATCTCCTTCTAGTATTCTAATGCTGTTCATACGAAGCTTTCCAGAAATGTGGGCTTGGATTTCGTGTCCGTTTTCAAGCTCAACTTTAAATATTGCATTTGGTAGTGCTTCTGTAACAACTCCTGTAACTTCTATAGCATCTTTTTTTGACATCGATAGAACCTCCTTTTCTTGTCCTCATGTCTATTGAACGCCATTTCAAATTGTCTTATATCAATAAGACATTTAACAACTAATTTCTCGAAGATCCTATCACTTCGTTTTTTCTTATTAGCATAAATTAGAATTATTCTCCTAATTTATTCAAAAATTCTTCAAAGACTTCGTCTGGAGAATTTGTGCCATCAATACTAAATAATATACCTTTTTCCTTGAAGTAATCAATTAGTACGGCTGTGTGCTCCTTGTAGACATCAATTCTATTTTTGACTGTTTCTTCCTTATCGTCATCTCTTTGGATAAGTTCCTCTCCACATCTATCACATATTCCTTCTTTTGTTGGAGGATTGTTCTTTACGTGGTAGGTTGCTCCACAATTGGTGCACACTCTTCTGCCAGCGATTCTTTCTATTAGAACTTCTTCTGCTACATCAAAATATACGACATGATCTATTTTTTGATCTCTTTCTTCCATACCTTGATCTAGAGCCCTTGCTTGGTCAAGGTTTCTTGGAAATCCATCAAAAAGAATGATCTTTCCTTCTTTGCTTTCGTCTTTATGCTTATCGAAGGCATCCCATACTAGATCTATTGTTAGTTCATCTGGTACGAGATCTCCTCTATCCATATAGGATTTCGCTTTGACTCCGAGTTCAGTTTTGTTGGAGATATTATATCTAAATATATCTCCAGTAGCTATCTGAACTGCGTCTTTTTTCTCTATGATCTTATTTGCTAATGTACCCTTACCAGCTCCTGGAGGGCCTAATAAAATAATATTCATCTCTTACCTGTTTAAAAAGCCTTTGTATTGTTTCATTGTCATCATTGCTTCGATTTGTTTAACAGTTTCTATTATTACACCAACTACGATGATAACTGATGAACCACCGAAGGATATTTGTAGACCTAAAACTCTTGATGCAATTGCTGGAACTATTGTTAGTAAAGCTAGGGCGATTGATCCTATAAATGTAATTCTTGTTGATACATTTGCTAGGAAATCACTAGTTGGCTTACCAGGTCTAATTCCAGGTATGAAACCACCGTTTTGTTGTAGTTGTTTTGCATATTCTACAGTGTTAAATTGGATTTGATTGTAGAAGTATGCGAATACTAGGATTAGTACAGTTTGGATTAGAAGATATACCGCAAATCCAAGTACTGAGTTTTGGAAGAAGTTCGCAATTGAGTTTTGTCCATTTCCACCAAATAATAATGATAGAGTTGATGGAATGGCAAGTACTGCTGATGCGAAGATGATTGGCATTACTCCACCCATGTTTACCTTGACAGGAATGTGGGTTGATTGACCACCATACATCTTACGTCCTACTACTCTTTTGGCGTATTGGATTGGTACTTTTCTTTCTCCCTCAGATATTTCAACTACAGCGAGAACTATTAGTACAATGATAATAGCCATTATGATAATGGATACTATGCTAGTTGTATCATAGTGTAGTCCTTGTCTCCATCTAGCTATTGTCCTTGGGAAGGATGCTATAATACCCATAAAGATGATAAGACTTGTACCATTTCCAAGTCCCTTTTCTGTTATGGTCTCACCCATCCATGTTACAAACATAGTACCACCGATTAGGACTATGTTCATTACAACTTTTTGGAAACCTGTAGCGCTTGATAATGCAGCTCCGTATAGACCATTTGTAATGGCTATAGCTTGGAATATCGCAAGAGCAATTGTAACGTATCTTGTATACTTTTGGATTGTTTTTCTTCCTTGCTCACCTTCTCTTGATAACTCTTCAAGTCTTGGTATTACAACTGAAAGTAGCTGCATTACGATTGATGCGGTGATGTAAGGTTGTACTCCTAGAGCAAATATTGAAAGTGTGGAAAGTCCTCCACCTGTCAACATGTTTAGGTAATCTACAAGTGTTCCTTGGATATTGTTGTATGCATCTGCTAGCGCTTTTGTATCAATAAATGGTATTGGAATATTATTTCCTAGTCTATATACTACTAGCATTAGAAGAGTGAAATAAAATCTTTTTCTTATTTCTTCTTCCTTTGCTGCTTTTTTAATTATATCTAGCATTGCTCACCATGCTTTCTGCTAAGCTTTTTTAGATGGGTTGTCCCATTTTTTAGTTTCGAGTTCTTCGATTGTGCCGCCAGCATTTTCGATCTTCTCTACCGCTGATTTAGTAAATTTGTGAGCTTTTACTGTAAGCTTTTTGTTAAGTTCTCCATCTCCAAGAATCTTAACACCTGCTTTAGCTTTGTTTTTGTTTAAGAATTTGTTTGCAAATAATAATTCTGGTGTTACTTCTGTTCCATCTTCAAAAGCATTTAGTGTTTCAACGTTGATTGTTTCGTAATACTTTCTGTTGATGTTTCTAAAACCTCTCTTTGGAAGTCTTCTGTATAAAGGCATTTGGCCACCCTCGAAGCCTGGTCTTACTCCACCACCGCTTCTTGAGTTTTGTCCGTCTTGTCCACGTCCTGCACGAGTTCCGTTTCCACTACCTGGACCTCTACCTTTTCTTTTGCCCTTTTTTAACTTCTCATTAGGTTGTAATTCATGTAGTTTCATCTTACACCCCTTAGTCTAATTCTTTAACGTCAACCATGAATGATACCTTATTGATCATTCCTCTTGTTGCGTTATTATCTTCTTTTGTAACAGTTTGACCGATTTTTTTAAGGCCAAGTGCTTTACATGTTGCGATCTGTCCATCTTTTCTACCGATAAAAGATCTTTTTAATGTGATTTCAAGTTTCGCCATTTTACTCTCCTTAATAATCGAATTCTTCTACCGATTTGCCACGAAGTTTTGCAACTTCTTCAACAGTCTTCATGCTAGCGAAACCTTCGATACAAGCATTGATAATGTTTCTTGGGTTTGATGAACCTAAGTTTTTAGCTCTGATATCTTTATATCCAGCAAGTTCACAGATAGCACGAACAGGGCCACCAGCGATGATTCCTGTACCTTCTTTAGCAGGCATTAAGAGAACCTTTCCGCTTGCTTTTGCTCCGTGAATTCTGTGAGGAATTGTAGTTCCTACTATTGGAACATTAATCATGTGCTTTTTAGCATCTTCACTAGCTTTTCTAATAGCTTCAGGTACTTCTGTAGCCTTACCAGTTCCGATTCCAACATAACCATTACCATTTCCAACAACTACTAGGGCTGAAAATCTAATGTTACGTCCACCCTTTACAGTTTTTGCAACTCTGTTTATAGCAACTACTCTGTCTTCGAGGTTTAGCTTTTCTACTTCACTTCTTAATAAATAATTCATCTAATACCTCCTCAATTAAAATTTAAGACCAGCTTCTCTTGCCGCTTCAGCTAAGGCAGCAACTTTTCCGTGATATAGGTAGCCGTTTCTGTCAAATACTACAGTTTCGATTCCCTTATCAGCACAAGCTTTTGCGATAGCAGCGCCAACTTTTTTAGCAGCTTCTATATTAGCGTTATTTTTAGCTCCGTCAGCTACTGATTCTTGTAGGGTGTTTGCACTTGCTAGTGTAACTCCATTTACATCGTCAATAACTTGGGCATAAATGTTTGTGTTTGATTTATATACGCTTAGTCTTGGTTTTTGAGGAGTTCCGCTTACTTTAGCTCTTACTCTTTTTTTACGAGTTAAAAGTTTTTCTTGTTTTGTTTTTTTAGCCATTACTTATCTCCTACTTACCTGTTTTACCAACTTTACGTCTTACATGCTCATCAACGTATCTGATTCCCTTGCCCTTATATGGTTCAGGTTTTCTCCAGTTTCTGATGTTTGCAGCATGTTGACCTACTAATTGTTTGTTAATTCCCTTAACTACAATTGTTCTATCATTTGGCACTTCTACTTCGATTCCTTCAGGATCTGGCATTGTTACTTGGTGAGAGAATCCTAAGTTCATTACTAGGTTCTTTCCTTGTTTGTTTGCTCTATATCCTGTTCCTTCGATTTGAAGTGTTTTGCTATATCCTTCTGATACTCCAACTACAAGATTGTTAATTAGAGATCTGTATAATCCGTGATCGACGTTTTGTGCTTTTGTGTAGTTTTCTGGAATTGTAACTGAAAGTTCATTTTCATTTAATTCTAGTCCTACATTCTTTGAAACTTCAAGGCTATCTTCGCCCTTAGGTCCCTTAACATTTACTGTGCGATCGTTAATTTCTATTGTTACTCCAGAAGGTATTTCAATTGGAAGTTTTCCTATTCTTGACATATATATCTCCTTACCATACGTAACAAATAACTTCGCCACCTACATTTTCACTTCTTGCAGCGCGATCAGTTAATAGTCCTTTTGATGTTGAAATGATTGCTGTTCCTAGTCCGTCAAGTACCTTAGGAACTTCATTTGCTTTTACATAAACTCTAAGTCCTGGTTTTGAAATTCTTCTTAGACCTGAGATTACTTTCTCACCATTTTCAGTATATTTTAAATCAATTGTAAGTATACCTTGTTTGCCGTCTTCTTCTACGTTAAATCCTGTAATAAAGCCTTCATCAAGCAGAATTTGGGCAATAGCTTTTTTCTCATTAGAAGATGGTAATGAAACACTTGTATGGTTTGCTTTGTTACCATTTCTGATTCTTGTTAGCATATCCGCTATTGGATCTGTCATCATAATATTATTCCCCCTTAATTACCAGCTTGCTTTTCTTACTCCTGGAATTTGTCCATTATTTGCAAGTTCTCTAAAGCAAATACGGCAGATTCCATACTTTCTTAAGTAGCCGTGTGGTCTTCCACAAAGTTTACATCTTGTATATTCTCTTGTGGAGAATTTTTGTTTTCTTTGTTGTTTAGCTCTTAGTGACTTTTTAGCCATTTTTGCTCCTTAATTATTTTCTAAATGGCATTCCCATTAATTCTAAGAATGCTTTTGCTTCTTCGTCTGTTTCAGCTGTAGTAACTATGCTGATATCCATACCATGTAGGAAGTCTACATCATCATATTTGATTTCAGGGAAGATTAGTTGTTCCTTGATACCTAATGAATAGTTTCCACGTCCGTCAAAGCTGTTTGGATTAATTCCTCTGAAGTCTCTTACACGTGGTAGAGAAATTGAGATAAGTTTGTCCAAGAAGTCATACATTTTTTCTCTTCTTAGAGTTACTTTTGTACCAATTGCTTGACCTTCTCTAAGTTTGAAGTTAGCTACAGATTTCTTTGCCTTTAGTTCTATTGGTCTTTGACCTGTGATTAATGCAAGTTCATCTTTTGCAGCATTTAGAAGATTTTGGTTATCTTTTGCTTCACCTAGTCCTACGTTTATAACAATCTTAGTAAGTTTTGGTACTTGGTGAACATTTTCGTATCCGAATTGTTCAGTAAGTTTGCCAACAACTTCGTTTTGATATTTTTCTTTTAATCTACTTGTCATAATATCTCCTTTGAACTAGTCGAATTTTTCTTCTGTTTTAGTAGATACACGAACTTTTTTGCCATCTACAAACTCTACTCTAGTTCTAACACCTTTTTTAAGTTCTTCTGAGTATAGAAGTACTTTAGAAGCATCGATTGGACATTCTTTCTCGAGTCTTCCGCTTTCAGCCCCCATTTGTGTTGGCTTTTGGTGTTTAATTCTAATATTTGCACCTTCGACTATTACTTTTCCTTCTTTTGGTAGGGCCTTTACTACTTCGCCTACATGTCCTTTATATTCACCTGATATTATTTGGACTTTATCGCCTTTTTTAATGTGCATATAATCCTCCTATAATACTTCCGGTGCAAGTGAGATGATTCTCATGAATCCTTCACTTCTTAGCTCTCTAGTAACTGGTCCAAAAATTCTTGTTCCAACTGGGCTTAAGTCGTCTTTGATAACGACTGCTGCGTTTTCATCAAATCTAATTGATGATCCGTCGCTTCTTTTAAGACCTCTTTTTGATCTAACTATAACGGCTTTAACAACAGCACCTTTCTTTACCGCTGCTCCGGGTGTTGCACTTTTAACTGAACAAACCACAACGTCTCCGATATTAGAATATTTTCTTCCAGTTCCTCCAAGAACTTTGATTACTGAAAGTTCTCTTGCTCCGGAGTTATCTGCAACTCTCATACGAGTTTCTTGTTGTATCATAATAATCTCCTATATCTAATTAAACAATTTCTGCTGCTTGGCTTACGCGAACGAGTCTCCATCTTTTTGTTTTAGATAGTGGTCTTGTTTCCATTATTACAACTGTATCGCCAACTTTAGCCTCATTTAGTTCATCATGAGCTTTGTATTTCTTGCTTCTGTTAATTCTTTTTTTGTACACTGGGTGTTGGATCTTTTCTTCAACTAAAACTGATATAGTTTTATCCATTGAATCAGATACGACAACGCCTTTAAGTACGTGTCTTCTATTTCTTTCCATGAAACTTAAGCCTCCCTATTTAAATTAAGCTTTCTTTCTGTTTGGATTGTCTTAACTCTAGCTATATCTCTTTTAACAGAACCTATAGCTGATGGATTTTCAAGTTGTCCTGTTGCAAGTCTAAAACGAAGATTGAAAAGCTCACTTTGTAAATCATATAATTGTTTATCTAAATCTTGGTCTGATAAATTTCTGATTTCTGCTACTTTCATCCTTATTCCTCCGTACCTGTAACTTCAAGTCTTTGGATGAATTTTGTCTTGATTGGAAGTTTTTGCGCTGCAAGTCTCATAGCTTCTCTAGCAACCTCTTCACTAACACCACTCATCTCAAATAATACTCTACCTGGTTTTACTACAGCAACCCAATATTCTGGAGCACCTTTACCAGATCCCATTCTTACTTCTGCTGGTTTCTTTGAAACTGGCTTGTCTGGAAATACTTTGATCCAAATATTTCCGCCTCTTTTGATATATCTTGTCATCGCACGACGAGCAGCCTCGATTTGGTTTGCTGTCATCCAAGTAGATTCTACTGCTTGAAGACCGTACTCACCATAAGCAAGTTCATTACCTTTGTGAGCGTAACCTTTCATTCTGCCTCTATGTTGTCTACGATATTTAACTCTTTTAGGCATTAACATAATAATTCTCTCCTAATTCTTTAAATAGCGATATCCTTATTTATTATTTGGACGTCTATTATTTCTTCTTCTTCTGTTGTTTCTTGGTTGTTTCATCTTTGGTTCTCTTTGAGCTTTTTCTCCTGGAAGAACTTCGCCCTTGTAGATCCATACTTTACAACCAATCTTTCCGTATTCTGTATCAGCTTCAGCAAATCCGTAGTCAATGTTTGCTCTTAGTGTTTGAAGTGGGATTGTTCCTTCTGAATATCCTTCGCTTCTAGCCATATCAGCTCCACCAAGTCTACCAGATGCCATTGTCTTGATACCTTTTGCGCCAGCTCTCATTGTTCTTTGGATAGATTGTTTCATAGCACGTCTAAATGCCACTCTGTTTTCAAGTTGGCTTGCGATATTTTCAGCTACAAGTTGAGCAGAAAGATCTTGGTATTTGATCTCTTCAACATTGATGATGATTCTCTTTCCTGGAGCAACTTTTTCAAGTTTTTTCTTAAGTTCTTCAACTCCAGATCCACCTTTTCCGATTACCATTCCTGGTTTTCCAGCAAATACTGTAATCTTAAGGTTGTTTACTGCTCTTTCTATTTCTATATCAGAAATACCCGCATCGTATACTTCTTTTTTAACTATTTTTCTGATGTTATAATCTTCAACTAATAGATCTGAGAAATCTTTCTTGTCTGCGAACCATTTTGAATCCCAGTCCTTGATAACACCTACTCTAAATCCTTTTGGGTTTACTTTTTGGCCCATCTTATTCCTCCGTATCTTCTATATCTGCTAGTACTACGCCGATATGACTTGATCTTTTTAGTATTGGATATGCAGCTCCTTTAGCCTTTGGATGCCATCTTTTCATTGTTGGTGCATCGTTAGCGTAAGCTTTTTTGACATAAAGATTAGCTCTATCAAGTCCGTTGTTGTTTTCAGCATTGGCAATTGCACTTTTTAGTACGTCTGAAAGAAGTCTAGCACCTTTTTTGTTAGTAAATCTTAAGATATTAAGTGCTTCGTCTACTTGTTTGCCTCTAATTTCTCTAGCTATATAATGTACTTTAAGAGGAGAAATTCTTTGATATTTAGCTATTGCTTTAACTTCCATTACTCTCTCCTATCTCATTTTGCTTTTAGCTTCAGTAGCCTTCTTAGCGTGGCCTCTGAATGTTCTTGTTGGTACGAACTCGCCTAGCTTGTGTCCTACCATATCTTCTGTTATATATATTGGAACATGCTTCCTACCATCGTGAACTGCGATAGTGTGTTCTACAAATTCAGGGAATATTGTAGAACGTCTTGACCATGTTCTTATAACTTTTTTCTCATTTTTTTCATTTAATTCGTCAATTTTCTTCATTAAATGATCATCGACAAATGGTCCTTTTTTTATAGATCTTGCCATTATATCCCCCTATTTTTCGTTTCTTCTTCTTACGATGTAAGCTTCAGATTGTTTTTTAGTGTTTCTTGTCTTAACACCCATAGCTTTCTTGCCCCATGGTGTCATTGGGCTTGGTCTACCGATTGGTGTTCTACCTTCACCACCACCGTGTGGATGGTCAACAGGGTTCATTACAGATCCTCTTACGTGAGGTCTTCTTCCCATATATCTGCTCTTTCCAGCCTTACCAACTCTGATAAGTTCATGCTCTGAGTTTCCTACAACTCCTATAGTTGCCTTGCAGTTTAGGTGAATCATTCTCATCTCACCTGATGGAAGTCTTAGTGTTGCGAAGTCTCCTTCTTTGGCCATAAGTTGAGCACCAACACCTGCACTTCTTACAAGGATTCCGCCTCTACCTGCTCTAAGCTCGATATTGTGGATTATTGTACCTACTGGTATATCTTTAAGTTCAAGAGCATTACCTGCCTTGATATCTGCTTCAGATCCTGATTCGATTACATCTCCTACCTTAAGTCCTTTTGGAGCAAGGATGTATCTTTTTTCACCGTCAGCGTAAGCAACTAGGGCGATGTTTGCAGATCTATTTGGATCGTATTCTATAGTTTTAACTCTTGCTGGGATATTATCTTTATCTCTTTTGAAGTCGATTATTCTATATCTTCTCTTAACTCCGCCACCACGGAATCTTACTGTTGTTCTACCTGTGTTGTTTCTACCACCTTTAGATTTAAGATCAACTGTAAGACTTTTTTCTGGTCTGTCTGTAGTTATTTCTTCGAATGTTGAAACAGACATATTTCTATGACCGTTTGAAGATGGTTTTAATTTTCTAATAGCCATTTAAACCCTCCTTATAGTCCATCGAAGTATTCAATTTCTGCACTATCTTCTGTTAAAGTAACGATAGCTTTTTTCCAGTCAGCTCTTTTACCATATCCGTATCTTGTTCTTACAGATTTTCCAGTATAGTTCATAGTTCTTACATTTTTAACTTTAACTCCGTCAAAAATAGCTTCTACTGCAGCTTTAATTTCTGGTTTGTTTGCATCCTTGTCTACTTCAAAGGTGTACTTGTTCTCGTCAAGCATTTCCATGCTTTTTTCTGTGATTATTGGTCTTTTGATTATTTCGTAAGGTGATCTCATTAGATAAATACCTCCTCAAGCTTAGCAATCGCATCTTTTGTGATAACTAACTTGTTGTGTCTTACTAAGTCGTAAACATTAATAAGGCTTGCTGATGCTACATCTACGCCTTCGATATTTCTAAATGATCTGTATACGTCATTGTCATTTTCAGCTGTAACAACGTAAGCTTTCTTGCCAGCATCTACTGCATTTAGTACTGCAGCTGCTTCTTTTGTCTTGTTGTTTTCTAGTTTTAGATCATCTAGTACGATTAGCTCTCCATCAACTACTTTTGATGTAAGAACTGAATATAATGCTTTTCTTCTTAGCTTCTTAGGAACTTTGTAGCTATAATCTCTTGGCTTTGGTGCAAATACAACTCCACCGCCTGTGTAGTGAGGAGCTCTGATTGAACCTTGACGAGCACGTCCTGTTCCCTTTTGTCTAAATGGTTTACGTCCACCACCACGAACCTCTGAACGAGTTTTCGCAGATTGTGTACCTTGTCTTTTATTTGCTAGTTGGTTTTTAACTACTTCATAAACTGAATGTTCGCTTATTTCAGTATTAAATAGAGTTTCGTTTAGCTCTAAAGAACCAACATTTTCTCCCTTAATGTTTAAAATATCTACTTTAGGCATTTATTCCTCCTTAATTAGGCTTTGATAGCTTGTTTGATTTGAACAAGTCCGCCTTTAGGTCCTGGAACTCCACCTTTAACTAAGATGTAGTTATCTTCAACACTTACTTTAACAACTTCAATGTTTTGGACAGTAACTCTTTCGTTACCCATCTTTCCTGAACCTTTTCTACCTTTGAAAACTCTTGCTGGGTCAGAACCTGCAGCTCTTGCACCTGCAACTCTGTGTGATTTTGAACCGTGGCTTGCTGGACCTCTTCCGTAGTTCCATCTTTTGATAGCACCTTGAGTTCCCTTACCCTTGCTTGTAGCAACAATATCAACTATGTCTCCAGCTTCAAATTGTTCAACTGTTATTGTATCTCCAAGATTTAATTCTGGAGTTTCATCTCCAAAGTTGATTTCCTTTAGGAATCTCTTTGTGCTAGCGTTAGCCTTTTTGAAGTGTTCTCTTACTGGTTTTGTTACATTCTTTTCTTTCTTGTCCATGTAACCAACTTGGATTGCGTTGTAACCGTCAGTTTCTACTGTTTTAACTTGTACAACTACGTTCTCGTCAGCTTTTAGGACAGTAACAGGAGTAATAACTCCATCTTCGTCGATGACTTGAGTCATGCCTACTTTTGTTGTAAATATACTCTTCACTGAGTACCTCCTTAATTACAGCGGATTGATGATCCTATCAATTCTTATTGATACGATTATCTTCAATCATCCTAATTACAGTTATAGTTTAATTTCGATGTCGACACCTGCAGGTAAGTTTAATTTCTTAAGTGCGTCTAAGGTCTTTGCATTAGGGCCTATGATGTCGATCAATCTCTTGTGTGTTCTTTGTTCAAACTGTTCTCTTGAGTCCTTGTATTTGTGAACCGCTCTTAGGATAGTAACTCTTTCTATCTCTGTTGGTAATGGAATTGGTCCACTTACTTCGGCTCCTGATCTTTTAACCGCTTCTACGATTTTTTCTGCTGAGCTGTCGATTACTTCGTGATCGTATGCTCTTAGTCTAATTCTTATCTTTTGATTAGCCATTTTTCCTCTCTCTTTCTTTACGCCCATCCGGGCGTTTGATACTATTATTTGGAAATCGCTTAGGATCATTCCTAAACTTGCTAGGTGAAAGTTTCCTCATGCCTTTGGCCTAAAACATAAGCAACATCTCACTTCACAGCACTTATATATACTACCTCAAAAACATTAATAAATCAAGTATTTTCTTAACTTTTTAAGCCAAAAAAATAACGACCTATAAACAAATCGGTAGTTATATCTCATAGCTTTTAACTAGCTGTCTTCTAATATACTAGGATTATTATAAATTACAAATTTTTTCTTAAGTTTTTTCGTAAAAACTTTATATCAATCCTAAAATTATATTATATATAGTAGATACATAAGCAGATTTCTCCACTTCGGTCGAAATGAGGGTGGATTTTTTTAGTCTACAGTCTAAGGATCTGACAGCCCCCTTATCTCGAGCGGAGCGAAGGGAAGTCGAGAGATCTCTGGTAAAATTTTAATGTCTTAAATCAAACAAAGAGATCCCTCCATTTCGGTCGACGGTAGCTTGCGGGCTCAGGCCAAAGACCTTCACCTCGCCAAGCCTCGATTAAGGTCTGCCATCAGCTCACTCTGTTCGCTGTGGCCAGAACCATTAGGGATAAGGGGTATTTGTAACTCCGTACTCTGGCTTGTTACTCAGTAACTTTTCCATGCTTTCGCACAAATAGCTAATTCAATGGCTTTTCCCTAGTCAAATAAGGGTGGATTTGACTTTTGCCTACGTGTCAACATCCCCCTATATAGATAGCCTGGAGATAAGCTCCACCCTTATCTCTAGCGGAGAGAAGCGGAGTCGAGAGATCCCTGGTAATTTTTAAATCTCTTAAATCAAAATAGTCTTCTATATATAAAGCTTATTTCTTATTTTTCTTATCGAGCATCTCCAAGTGGGCAGCGGCCTTCTTTAGGTATTCTTTCATTACCTTTATTCTTGCGTATTTCTTTTGCTTACCCTCTACTATAACCCAAGGAGCATAATCTACATTTGTCCTATCTAGCATTTCATTCATTGCTTCGATATATCTGTCCCATTTTTCTCTATTTCTCCAGTCCTCATCCGTTATCTTGTAGAGCTTATCTGGAGTGTTTTCTCTTGCCATAAATCTCTTAAGCTGTTCGTTCTTGTCTATGGTTACAAAGAATTTAAGGATAAGACTTCCGTGATCATAGATTTCCTTTTCAATGTCTAGGATTTCTTCGTAGGATCTGTTCCATTCTACCGTTTTTGTGAAACCTTCTATCCTTTCTACCATGACTCTCCCATACCAGGACCTAGAAAATATTCCCAAGTAGCCGTCTTCTGGTAGGTTTTTGTAAAACCTCCACAAGTAGTGGTGGGCTAGCTCATCTTTCGTAGGAGCAGAAATTGCATTTACCTTGTAGAGTCTTGGATCTACCTTTTTGACAAGCCTTTCTATAGCACCATCCTTTCCTGCAGCATCTACCCCCTCAAATACTAGGACAGTAGAGATCCCTCTTTGGTAGTATTCGAAGGCCATATCCCTCACTTGTTTTTGGAGGTCTTTTTTCTCCTTATCATATTCTTCGTCTGTTATAGTCTTTTCTAGGTCGATTTTTTCAAGGATTTTGACATGTTTTTTGTAACTTCTCTCTTGGTTTTCCTCATCTTTTTTCTGAATCTCGACCCTTTCAATCCCCATACTTATCTCATCAAGAAGGATGCCCAAGGCCTCCTTGCTAGCTTTTTTCTTATCGTTGGAATCTATGATATGCCAAGGACTTGTTTCGAAGTTTGTCGCATTTAGGACCTTCTCGAAGTGGACCTTGTAGGCTTCGTAGTTCTCATTTTCCTTCTTGTCTTCTTTCGATATATAAAAGCTCTTCCTGTTGGACTTTTTAAGCTCTTCGATACGCTCTTTCTGCTCCTTTTGATTCACATCGAGGAAGAATTTTACAATTATCATCTTGCTATCGTAGAGCATCTTCTCGTGCTTTCTCAAAGACTCTATCCTCTCATTTAAGAGATCTTCCTTTATATCTATATCATCAAAGAGTCTATAATAGAAGGATTTGGCGAAGATTTTGATATGACCATTACGGGGTGTGCTTTCAAAAAACCTCTTCATAGTTGGGAACTTATCGTCGTAGGCCTCATCCTTCTCGAAGACTTCTACGTCAAAATACTTAGGATTAAGCTCCCTACTTATATCATTTATCACATAGCCCTTGCCAGATGACTCGAAACCGTCAACCATGATTAGTATTGGAATCTCCAAGTTCTCGCAAATCCTGGCAAGCCTTGCCACTCTTTGGGCAAGGTCTTTTCTTTTAAAATCACTAAAGTGCATTTCTCTTTTCTCATTTAATTTCATGAATATCCCCCTTTTTTGATTAATACCCAATACTAATTACAAGTCTTTAAGTTTCTCCTCAATTCTAGCCCTAAGATTTGGATAAGCTCTGATAATCCTTCTCTCGGATTTCTTATCAAAAACTTTCCTTAAATCAAGCCTTAACCTCTCACCTTTGCTATCGAGACTTTGGCCAAGCTCGCTGCTTTCAAAAGCTTCTTTCCTATCCTTAAGGTCTAAGCTTCTTTCTGCGACCCTCTCTCCTATCTTATCTGAAACTTGCCTGATCCTAGCAGAAGACTTTTCAATCTCCCTGAACTTTTTGTTGACACCTAAAATCATATTGACAGTAGCAAGTAGATCTACAAAAAGGACTAGGGCAAAGATTAGGTCAAATCCTAAAAGAAATCTAGTAGAAAACTGACTTACTAATTGAGCTATTAGGGGATGAATTACTTCATATAAGATAAAGCAAAGTGCAGCCCATATTAGAGAAAACTCAAGGCATATGTAGCCTCCTATATTTAGGACCTTGTCAGAATAATCCCACCATTTCATATGAAAAAGCTTCTCCAAAACAAATCCTGTGATAAGCTCGATCAAACTTGCTATAAACATGGAAGCAATTAAGAGAACTAGCTTGTTAGAAGAATCCACCAAGCTTAAAAAGTACAAGACTGCCACAGCCCCAAAGCCGTATACAGGGCAATATGGTCCATTAAGGAAACCACTATTGACGAAAACTCCTCTCCTCATTGCCTTGAAGGAAACTTCAAGTATCCAGCCTATAAAGGCATAGATAAAAAAATAGGTTAAATAATATTCAAAATTCATAACTACCCTTTCTAAGAAAATTCGTATATTATAGATAATTATACCCACTTTGGGACAATAATATATTGATAAGAAAATTGATTAATAAAGCTTTACCCATGTCGAACACACCCATTAAGTCGGTCATACCACCCTTGTGTCGAGCGTAGCCTGGATATCTCTTGACATATACTATATATTCCTCATTCCGCCACCTCGAACCATAGGTGAGAGGTCTACAGAACATTGGGACGTGCTTTATTTAAGATTTTGTTATTTAGTTATTTACGTAGATAATTTAAACTTTTATAGCTACGTGTCATCATAGCCTGTAGATCTCTCAGTCGTGCCTCCTTCGAGATGGTGATAATTGTGTGAATTACTATTATTAAAAATTTTTAATCACTTGCACTTTTAATATGAGGCGTGAGGTTTCTCAGATCCTCTATTAGCTGGACGGGCTTGTTTCGGAGCCCGCAAACTACCGTCGAGCGTAGTTGATACATCTCACTGAGTTACCACCTCGACAGAGCGAAGTGACGAGAGGTCTACAGTCTAAGACGACATGTATAATTAAAGATAAAGTATATCTAAGAAACTACATTGATCTCAAGAGACTTCTCCACAAGGTCGAAGTAAGGGAAAAATTTTGCACAATGTAATTGTAAGCAACACCACACACCTTATTCCGAGCGAAGTCGAGACATCCCTATATTTAATAAAATAAATACACCTTATAATTATTTCTCAAGTAATTTTGAAATTTTTACATACTTGTGTTAGAGTGTTTAGAGAATATAAGAGCTTATAGCTTACACTTATCATAAATCGAGAGGAAACATCATGAAAGAAAATAATAAAATTTCAGCCAAGGCTTTGATCCCCTTTGCAATCTTCGTAGCCCTTTACCTAATCACAGGTCTAGTCCTTCAGGTTCGTGGAGTCGAGATGGCCTTCTACCAACTACCAGCCCCTATAGCAGTTTTTGTCGCAATCATCGCAGCCTTTTTTCTATTTAAAGGAAGTGTAGAAGATAAGTTCGATACCCTCGTTTCAGGTTGTGGAGACTCTAATATTATAATTATGTGCTTGATCTACCTACTAGCGGGAGCCTTCTCCTCCCTTGCCAAGGCATCTGGCGGGGTGGATTCTGTAGTTAACCTAGGACTTTCATTTATCCCAACAGGCTTTCTTACAGCAGGAGTCTTTCTCATAGCTTCATTTATATCAATAGCTACGGGATCGTCTGTAGGCACTATCACCGCCCTTGGCCCTATCGCAGTAGGGCTTGCTAATACTAGCGGTATAAGCCTTAGCCTAATGCTTGGAGCCTTGGTGGGCGGAGCAATGTTTGGGGACAATCTATCCATAATCTCCGATACAACCATAGCCGCAACCAGGAGTCAAGGCTGTGATATGAAGGATAAGTTTAAGATGAATGCTAAAATCGCCATACCCGCCGCTATCCTAACTCTTATCCTCCTTCTAGTATTCGGATCAACGGAAGTTACGACAAGTCCGACAGACCTTACTTACGATCTTTTATCAATTATCCCCTATCTATTTGTCCTAATAGTTGCCCTTATGGGAGTCAATGTATTTGTCGTACTTACTGGAGCAATTGGACTTTCCTCAGCTCTTTTGCTCCTAAGAGGATCTTCCATTATAGATATATCCCAAATTATCTGGGAAGGCTTTACAGGAATGTTTGAGATTTTCCTTCTATCTATGCTTATAGGGGGCCTGTCCCAGATGGTAGCAGAAGAAGGGGGAATCAATTGGATAATATCAAAGATTAAAATCTTCGCCAAGGACACTAAGACTTGTGAACTTGGCATAGGAGCCCTCGTATCCTTAGCGGATATTTGTGTCGCCAATAACACCGTAGCAATCATAATCTCAGGGCCAATAGCCAAGAAGATGTCTAGAGAATTCGGGATTGATTCAAGGCGTAGCGCTTCCCTCCTAGATATCTTCTCCTGTGTATTCCAAGGGATTATCCCCTACTCAGCCCAGGTCCTCATAGCGGCTAGCTTTACCGGAGGAGCCCTAGCTCCCTTTGAGCTTATTCCTTTTTTCTGGTATCAATTCATCCTTGGCGTCTTCGCTCTTATATCAATTTTTGCCCCTAGAAAACATAAATAATACGCCTAATTTTAGGCAAAAGAAAGCCCTAGCTTCCATTATTTGGAAGACTAGGGTTTTTCCTTTGTCTTTAGACTATTAGCTTAAAGGCTCTTTTTTCTTCTTAGTGTAGATTAAAACTCCTCCTAACATTACAACAAGTCCAATAATAGTAAATCCAATCCAAGCCCCTAAACCACTTGTCATTGGTAGGCTTAGTTTTTTATTTTCTATTTGGATAGGCTTATAAGCTTGTCCATTATCTTCTTTAGGTAATTCACTCATAGTTGTGAATGAATAAGAGTGTTCTACATATTCATCACCCTTGGTTCCTATGTGGAATGTTCTATCTTCACTTATATTATCACCTATTACAATATTAGATTTGATATCTAATTCAGAATTTAGGTAAAGAGATGAGCTTATTGTTAATACTATAGTCTTATTAGATTTAATATCTCCATCAGTAGATTGCTTCTCTAATTCTTTTACTAAGGAGTAAAGATCAATAGTCTTTGAAGCTTTATCGCCAGATTTATAATCTTTTGTTAAATCTAAAGTATAAGTCTTTGTAGTAGTTTCTTTATTATCACCGTCTACTAGATAAGCTGTCATACTAATAGCTTGCTTACGGTTAAAGTTATTATCCCAAATTTCAGACTTAAGTGGTAAATCTGACAATTTTATTGTAGATTTATCTTTCACATAAGTTATATCTTCATGATTTGGATTAAATCTCAATGTCATATTAGTAGTGTATGATTTTTGGAATACATCATTAGCCATACTAAATCCAGTTGTTTTCTTAACATCCATCGAAGTCTTGTATTTTTCTTCTTGAACCTTGCCATCTTTAACAACAAATTCTTTGACATAGTCTCTCGGTTTTATATAACTTGATGGAGCTTTTTCTTCTTTAAGAGCGTAGTAGCCATTTTCATGGAAAGTAAACTCAATCTTACCATCTTTTCCTGTAGTAAACTTATCTACTGGATTATATCCTGTTGGAGCAGTTTCATCTTTACTTAAGACTAACTTATCTCCATTAGCATTTTGATATAATTTAAGCTCAGTGTCAGAATATTCTCCAGTTTTTTCTTTCTTATAGAATACTTTAAATTCTGCACCTTCAAGTTTTGTTTCTTTGTTATTTGCATCGACTTTAACAAAGCTTATCTTTTGCTCTTTCTTATTTACTATTTCAATAGGTTTTATGGCGTGTTCTTCCTCATTGTTTGAAGCGTCTTCTGATGTGCCACTTACAGGTTTTATGATGTTATCTTTTCTAATGATTCTACCATTTTCATCTACATCAAATACTGCTACTGGATCTTCTGCCTTTTTATATCCATCTGGGGCAGATATTTCCATTACCCTGTAGCTACCTGGTTTAAGCATAGTGTATTCAAATACTCCGTCTTTACCAGATGTTTTATCTCTAGATGTATCTACTACCCATTGTCCTTCATTATTTTTATATTGAAGTTGGAATGTAGCTCCTTTTAGAGCATTGCCATCTTGGTCAACTTTTTTGAATTTTATTATATTTTCTGGGTTTACGGCTTGAATTTCTAGGTTTGCTTTAGCAGTGGCGTCATTTTCATATGCATAGTGGCCATCCCACCTTGTAACGTAACGGCCTGGATAATCTATCATTTGAAGCTTGCCATGCGCAACATAGGACGACTTATCTTCTCCACTTACTTTTCCTGTAACTTTGAAGATATATGATGAATTATTATTTAATCCATTATTAAAACTAATGCTTTCTTCTTGACCTGCACCTAGATATGACCTTGATCTTATTTGTACAGGTGCAGAAAGTCTAGGGTTATCTTCGTTTACACCAAATGATAAAGGCATTAACTCATCAAGGTTTACATTACCATTGAGTTTGTAATATTCGATATTCATGTTTTCAATATCTTGGTCAGGTGAGTAATAGAATCTTGACCTTGGAGTATTACTTCTATCTCTATTTACATAGTAGTAATGAACAAACTCACCTGTATCAGGATTAAATTTAATAATCTTTGATCCAAGATTTAGGTGATTTTGGGTCATTTCATACCAATTTCCATATTGATCTTGAGATTTTTCTCTTGCAGTCATTGAATCATATACGACATTAATACTGTTTGTTATCATGTCGTGACCGATAACTCCACGCCCAATACTTTCAGTGCTATTACTTGGTACTTTGTTTAGGTTGATATATGCTTTTAGCTTATTAGAAAATTCTACTAGGCTATAAGTGTCAGCATAGTCAGTGAAAGTATAAGTTATTGTGCCTTCTTTTCTATTATAATCAGCCTTAGCAATTGTACCTACTCCATCTGCAATTATATCAAGGTTAGTAATATGATTTTCCATTACTCCGTGAAGGTCAATATTATCGCTTAATTTTAGTACAAAATAATCTCCAGGATTAATCCTTAAATTAGAATCAATAGTGTATTTGTTATTAAATTCAAATACTTCTCCTAGGTGTGGGTGTATCTCTTTTTGATAATCAGATAGTAAACCTTCTTTTTTACTTTCTGGATTTAACACACTTAGTTTAGATTCAGATATTTTAATACTTTTTGATACATCTTTTCTTTTTGCAGGTGCTTCTCCTGCATAAGGGTCAAGTCCCTCACCACCTACTGTGAAGTTCCAAACTTGCTTGTTGTTGATATATCCGTCAGGTGATTTTACTTCTTCAAGTCTATAGTTACCTATATTTAAGCCAGTAAATTTAAGTGTACCATCTGGGCCAACTGTTTTTTCTTCATGTCTTCCTGTTTCTTTGTTGGTTAGTTTAAACTTTGCGCCTGGTAATTGCTCTGTGGCATTTATTGCATTACCTTCTTGGTCAACTTTCTTAACTGTGATTTCACCCTTACCTGGTTTCTCGTTTACGATTTTACCCATGTTTTTGGCAGTAGCGCTTGTTACGAAGTCAACTAGCTTACCGTCTTTTTCTGATGTTGATTTTTCTGGAACGTATTGGTAAACCCCATTTGCTTTGTCATATTCTAGTGAAATGTAACCGCTTGATCCATCAACAATTTTAATTTGCTTGATAGGATATTCGTGATTATCTGCTGTTACAATAATTAAATCATTTAGATTAACTATAGTATTTGTAGTAGGGTTTACAATTTTACTATTCTTAACGTTAATCTTCTTCGAATCCACGCTGCTTACTTTTATGATTTTGTTAGAATCATCTGGATTAACCATGTTTAAGTCGCTTAATTTGTAAACTTTAGTATCATTTTCTGAGAATTTAACATTAATAGATTTGATATCAACAACTTCTCCGCTCCCTGGATCTACAATCTTACCAGAGTTTGTCTTGATTGTTTCGACTGTAAATTGTAGAAGCGGTCCATTTATTGGCTTGTAGCCTTCTGGAGCTTTTACTTCTATAAGTTGATACCTACCTGGTTTTAATCCTCTAAATCCAAAGTATCCGTTAAAGGCTGATGATATAGTGGAACCTTCTACATCCTTGTAGCCATTGATTACGAATTCTTGAAGCTTGAATACTGCCCCTTCAAGTCTTCTCTTTGTAACTTCTTCACTATTTATATCTTCATCTTTATCATCACGACCGTGTTTTGAGAAGGTGATGTTATAAGTTTCTTCGTCATTTACTATATCCATACCTTCTGGCCCAACCTGAGTAGTCTTAGTAGAAGTATATAATGGTTTGATGCTTATACTTGTTGTAACTGAGTCAATGATTGCATCAGTACCATTAGAAGGCACTGCAACTATACCAGCGTATCTTTTATTTCCATATCCGTCATAAAATTCTTTGCTCAACCAGTTAGGATATTTTTGTCCATTAGGTTTATATGCTCCCCAAGGTGTAGGAGTTCCTTTTTTCTTAAGAACACCATTTACATATTGGTCTTTTTGGTATACAGAGCCAAAAGTTTCTGCTCCTGCTTGGTAGGAGCCTCCAAGTTTATAGTGTTGACTTCCGTTTTGGTATAAACCATCTGCTTGCCAGAAGTATCTTGGTGTCATGAAATCAACATTCATTTCTATTTTGCCAATATCTTCTTTTGTAATATTGTCGTCATAGAAACCTTCCACATCAATATAGTAAACGCCTGGGTCAAGGTTTAATTGGTCTTCGTCAAAGCCCCAATCAAAAGGTCTCCATCTAGCTGTGTTTACTACTGATACATCGTCGTTTGCTATAGTGTAGTTTCTAAAGATGTCATTTAGTTTTGCTTTATCTGGATCTCCGTTAAGACCAGTTATCTTGTAAGTTGATCTATAAGCAGTCTTTACACCTTCTTTTGTAGTTACTGGAGGTTGACCTGGAGCGTCCAATTCTTCTCTTTTTATTACTGGTTTGATTTGAACATTGACAGGACCATTATATTCCCTAGTATCAATATAGATTCTTTGGATATAAGTCTTACCTTCTGTATTGATATGAGTCATACGAGCTGCGTATTTAATACCGCTATTAGTTGTTTTTATTCCAGTAGTATTTCCAGAATTATCCAAGGCCTTATCAGAACTTACAAAAGAATTTGGAGTTTCATCTGGTCCTTGGTAGTCTGCCTTTAATTGGTTAGTTTCTTTATCTTCATATACGTGAATCTTCCAAGGAGCTTGAGCTTTTTTGTATCCTGATGGAGATTCTGTTTCTTCTAATAGATAGTAACCAGGTTGTAAGGCTAGGGTTTGTTCTTTACCTTCACTATCAGTAAATACTAACTTACCATCTGTGCCAGAGATTCCTTCTATTTTTGTAAAAGTTTTATCTTCTGTTGTATAGTTTTCATCTGTTGTTTTCTTTAAAGTGAACTTACCACCTTCAAGAGGTCTACTATTGGAATCTCTCTTGAATATTTTAAGATCAAGACCTGTTTGCTTGTTAGTGATTTTTATTAATTCGCCATCACTAGGTATAGCAATTTCACCTTCTTGTGGCCCTGTTATTTCTTTTTGTTTAAAAGAAGCAGCAATGCTTACAGCTTGATCTGGCATTGTAAACTTATAATTTCCTTGGCCATCTTTTGTTATAGGATTACCGTTATAAGTTAGGCTAGCTAGTTCATAGTATTCATCTGGATTTACATTTACTGTAACTTCTTCTCCATTTTTTGCACTAGCTTTTACGCTTACGCTACCATTTTCTGATGATTCTACACTTATTGGATAAACATTCTTTGGTTTTTCCTTAAATGTTGCTGTAACTGTAACATCAGATTTTGGCATTGTGAATTGGTTATTTTCATTCACATCAACGGTTTTTCCGTTGGCATATGTTACAACAAATTTATCTAATAGATAGCCTTCACTTGGAGTAGCAGATAATGAAACCGTGTCTCCCTCTTTTGCACTTGTTGGATTTGCACTTATACTTCCGCCTGTTTGAACTTGACTTACTTTTACCTCATAACTTGGTCGTGCGTCTACAAAGTGAGCTGTTAGTGCCACGCTGTAGGCTGGCATTGTAAATGTGATATCTCCAGCTGCTGGAAGATTTATAGTTTGCTCTTGTCCCTTATTATCGTTATAAGTTATCTTTTCTAACTTATAGCCAGGATCTGGCTTAGCTGTTATAGTAACTTTATCTCCAGCTTTTAGATTACTATTTGGACTTGCACTAATAGAACCATGTTCTACACTTTGTGTCCAAACTGAATATAATTTTGCTTTAAATGTAGCAGATACTGCAACATCACTTGCTGGCATTGTGAATGAATATTTTCCATCTGCCACATTCTTTGTTACATCTACTCCAGCTACTGTTAGTTTGTCAAGTTCGTATCCATCACTTGGATTTACATTTAGTGTGACATTTTCACCTTGCTTAAGATCAGTAGTTTTATTTGCTGTAACTTTTCCATTTGCTCCATTAGTAATATTCAGATCAAATGAAGAAACTAGTTTTTTATTTATTGAAGTTTCAGAATCATAAGAGTCAGCAATCCATAGACTTAAAGTGTCTCCCCATGGACCTGAGCCCTTAGAATAAATATAATCAACGCCCAAGCCAACTCCAAATTGAGGATTATATGATGTTTCTATTTCAACATACAAAGGTCCTCTAATTGTAGCTGGGATCTCAGACCTAATCCTTTGTTTCTTGCCAGTTGGTGTTGGATAAGTTTGTGTACAAGCCTTTGTAACATCTTTTATTTTTATTGGATTGTCCAAAGTTGATTTAGGATCTACTGTATAAATTTTATAAGTAGTCTTACCGCCATCACTTAAATTTATCCCATATTCTTCTGGCTGTCTATGGAATTGAACTTCTCTTTTTGAAGTAGAAGAATAGTCTTTTAGTAAGAAAACTTGTCTAAATTTCTTATCAACTTTATTGATTTCAGTAATTTTTGTGTTTCCTAAGTCCTTGTCTTGAATTCTATCTCTTCTTCCAGTAGAGGCATTTGGGTCAACTTTTTGCCAATCACTTGGTGCTCTTTGTGGACTAGGAATTGATTCTTCTGAAAATTCTAGTGTATTTTCAGCTAAGTCTAATCTTTCTCCAGCGTTAAATTCTTCCATAGATTTTAAGCTTGGGGTTTTTGCTAAGTTTTTATTAGCTAACATATCACTATTATTTTCTAAAAGACTGCTGTAGGCTAAAGTTCTTACTGGGGTGTTAGTATTTGCTCCGTTGGCTTTCGGATCAACTAGATTAGTATTTGCTGTAAGGCCTGTTTGTTTATTAACCTTGATATACTTAGAGCCATCAGATGTTATTCTTACAGTCCAGTCTACGTTTGATTTTTCGTAACCTGGTGCAGGTTCGATTTCTTCTAGTTTGTATATTCCTGGTCTTAGTTTATCAAAGGAAATTATACCATCTTTTCCAGTTGTGATTTCTCTTTCTTCTCCGCCTTCGCCAGGTCCAGTCAATCTAAACTTCGCACCTTCGATTATGGAGTTTTTAGCATCCTCTTTTACTTTTTTAAGTTTGAATCCGAATGTCTTGAACTCATTTGTTACATCTAAGGATCCTTCCCCTATATATGATCCTTCGATATTAGCATCAGTTGATACTACAGGAGATGCTTCTTTAATTACACTTGCTCTTTCGTAGTAGTCACTCTTCCAGTATGTTGTACCATTTTCTGTCCAGTCCATACCAGTACCAACTCCACCAGATTCGTCCTTGTATGGAACTTTAACGTCAACAACTAATGGTTTATCAGTTTCTGGGAAGTTTAATTTTAGTCTTTGTGGTTGACCGAAGCGAGAATTATCAACATCTTTTGTAACTTGTCTTGTGATTTCTGTTGCACCATATTCTGCAAGTCTGATGTCTGATATTACTCCTGTAACAGCTTTATCAAGCTTGTATACTTGGTAAGCTTCGTCACCTTTATACCAATCCATGTTTGGATATTCTGGTTTTTCTCTGTGAATTGTTGCAGAAGTTGCACCTATTTTAGCTGCTTCTGGGTTTATCACATATCTTTGGATGACATATTTTTCATCTCTATTTATACCAACAATTCTTGTACCCATTTTAAATGGATTGACGTTATTTCCTGTCCAACCTGTATATCTGTTGTCATATAAATTCCAACCGTCAAGAGATCTTCCTGCAACGTCTACCCAGTTAACATTAGGTTTTTCTAGGATTGAGTTTAATGTTGTAGTTGTTTCAGAACTTCCCATATAATTATAGACTTTTTTATTTCCATTCTTGTCTATTACAAGAACCCATTTTTTGTTAAGTTTATTGTAGCCTGATGGTGCCTTAGTTTCTTCTATTAAATATGTGCCTTCTCCAAGCGAATCAAATTCTACAAGTCCATTTTGATTTGAAGATTTTTTAATTGCTTGGAAGTTATTATCATTTGGTTTAGTGATTGTAAATTCTGCACCTTGAAGAGCTTTTCCATCAGAATCTTTCTTGTAAACACGGAACTTAGTTCCACTTGGTTTGTTGGATACTGGCATGATGATAATATTTTCGTTATTTCCAAAATATGACTCATCAGATCCAAGTATTCCTATTTGAGTAATTCTAACTGATCCGTCTGAATAAACATTTACTGACCATCTTTTCTCTGACTTGATAAAGTCCTTTGGAGCCCTGGTTTCTTTTAGGGTGTATGAGCCAGGAGCAAGATTTGTAAAGCTTAGTTCACCGTTCTTATCTGAAGTTCTATAGATGGTATTGTTGTTAGCATCTGTTAATTCAAATGTAGCTCCAGCAAGTTTGCTATTATTGGATTGGTTTGATTTTATTATCTTAAATTGTCCTGCTGTGTATTTCTTGTTTATTACACCGACATCTTCTTTATAATATTTAGGAGTTTCTCCACCAGTTTGATCTCCTTTTGCAAAACTTTTGTTGGCTCCACTTGCGAAGGCTGATTTTAGGTTGCCGTTGTTCATAACAAAGGCTCTCCATTTATTATTGAAAGCATCTATATCTGGGATCTTAAATCTTTGCTCAATAACATAACCTTCACCATTATTAATGCTAGGCATTTTTATCTTAAGTGGTTGATTTTTATCATCTATCAGTTTTCCATTTGGATTAATTTGACCCTTATCATAAATCAATGTAATACCATTTTGTGATATGGTCGCATTTTGATTTGGATCAACTGAAGCATTGAAAACTGGCCTATAAATATTAGGTTCTTGTTCTGCCCTAAAACCCATGGATAGTGGCATATAGTCATTAACTAAAAAATCATTATTTATTACTCTAACATTTGCCTCGGTACGGTAGATTTTTACCCTATCAAGGACTTGTCTTGGCTCAGTACCTTCTCCTACCCAATCAGTAATATTTCCTCCTTGGAATTTAGTTGTTATCCAGTTATAGTTAAGTGTTTTAGGATTAACTTTTTTATAAGGATTTCTATCGCCTATTACGTTGTAGTAGGATATTACATCTACATAATACTCTCCGTTTTCTTCATAGATTTCTCTAAAGTAGTAGTTTTGTACAGGCTCGTTGTTACCTGAATCATGGGCGTCGAAGAAAGCTTCAATGTTTTTGTCTAATTTTTGACCTGATATACCTGTTTGGTTTGGTTGTACTGTTATAGTAAATGGATAAGTGCCAGTATTCTTGGCATAATATTTACTTGGTATCATACCTATAAGGTCAATAGTAGCTGTTGCCGCTCCTCCATCAGTATTTTCATTAAATACATAAGTTAATAGATTAGTTTCATAGTTGAAATATGGATCTGCTACATCTTTTCCCTTTATTCTAAGTTTTGGAAAACCTGTAAAGTATTGCGTGAAGTCAAGGTTAGGGTCAAATTGAATTTCAAATCTATCACCTTTAGATGATCTAGATAAAGTGATATCTGCGTGATATTTTAAAGATTCGTACCTATAAGCTTCCCAAACTTTTGGTCTTTCACCACGACTGTAGGATTGGCCTTCGTTGTAGTCAAGCCATTGGTTAACACTAGTTACTATATTTTTACTAGTTCCACCAATTTCTTCTCCTTTATCAATAAAGTAATCTTGACCTGGTTGTGGTGTAGCTGATGAATTTTCAAAACGTGCAGTGTATCTTACTTCTTGAGACTCGTTAACTTCTACTTCGAAGTAGACACCGTTTTTCTCATATCCGTCTGGAGCCTTAACTTCTTCGATAGTATATCTTCCTTCTGGATATTCTCCAAAACTTGCCTTACCATTTTCGTCAGTAAATGCATTTCTAATAGTGTTTCCTTCGCTATCTTTTAATACAAATTCAGCTCCAGAAAGTCTATCCCTCTTACCATTAGTAAAAGTATTGGCAAATTTGAAAATTTCTATTGGTTTTTTCTTAAATGGAGTATTTTTAATAGTTATTGTTGGCTTATCATCTGCCCCACTTGGATTTTTGCTTAATCTTACAATTTTTTGAAGATTAGCTTGATTTGCTGTATCTTCATTGGTTAGCCAATCGTAATATAGGCTTGCTGAATTGTTTTGACCAATATTAGCCTTAACCTTTACCAAAAATCCCCAGTCGCCTGCAAATCTTTCTTTTGGGAAGTAGATTTGATAACCAGTTCTGCCTGTGTAAGCATCTGGTTTATTTGGAGTGCCAGTTATTTTGTTATTGTGTGATCCGTTAATAACATTGTTTCCAAGCATGGAAATATACTGATCAGCAATTTGTTTTTCCATACTGTATTTGACATTTTGCCTATATCCTGGAGACACATCGTAGGCTGTTACATCTGTAATATTTACACCTGGTATGGAAATATCAAGTCTTGTATTTCTATCAGTTACTCCACCTCGTCTTGGAGCTATTGGTTTTAGGTATAGGTAGAATTCTACATTACCACTAGCGTCAACTTTTCCATAATGCATAGCATTCATGTAGTCTGGATAGTTTGGATAATTGTTATGTTCTACTAGTTCTGTTTTACCTGCCGCTTGTGAAAAATCAGCGTTTTTACCAGATACATTAACTTCACCATTATCTGATATACTTATGGTCTTATTTTCCCCATCTAACTTGTAGCCGGTTGGTGCTTTTGTTTCTTGGAATGTATAAGTTCCAGGTGGAATATTTGTGAATGTGGCTTCACCGTTCGCATCTGTTACTACACTTACTCCAGTTCCCAATAAGTGGAAGCTTGCTCCTGGAAGCTTATCACCAGTTTCGCTATCTACTTTTACTATTTTAAAAGTAGCTGGCTTTTTATTATCAACCTCCATTAGTGAGTTTAGTATGAAGTGGTTCTTGTCGTTGTAGTTATAGTAACTTGTATTTTCGTTGTATTTATATTTTTTTGTTCCTATAGTTACATTTTCTGTAAGGAAAGTTTGTTTTATTTTATGATCAATAAAACTAGCTTCGCCTTTTTCATTTATATTCCAATACTTAACATTAGGAACTGTGATAATTCTTTGTTTGCCAGTTTCTTGTGCATCTACATGAGCACTTCCTAAATTATTTCCACTTTTGTCAACAACATTTATGTCTTGGGCAGGCATTTTTTCATAGCCTTGTGGAAGATTCCAGTGTTGGTCTATAGGAAGGTCTTTGAATCTTGATATAGAAACTCCAGAAATGCTGTAGTTATTTGGTTGGACTGGGTTTGTTAAAATTGTATCTAATTCATAAACTGCAATGTTTCCTACTGCTTGGTAACCTGACGGATTTTCGTTTTTAGAAGGCACACTATTTAATACGGCACTACCATCAGTACTACCATTAACAGTCTTCACAACCATGTTACCATTTTCATCTAAACCATAAACGGCAGATTTGCCAGTTTTAAATGTTTGATTATCTAGAGTTCTAGTTTCAAGAGGAAGACCTAAATTTCCATCTCCTGATGAAATTCCATCTGTAATTATCCACTTAGCTGTACTATTTGATGTGAATTCCCCTTGAATTGTAGTTCTGTTGTTAATACCAACTCTAGTTGGTGTAGCGGTGTCAATTCTATCTTGGGAATAACCTTCTTTTTGAACAAGTCTCACTGCTCCGGCTTTTTTCTTTTCTTTTAATAAGACCGAAATATCAAGCATATATGAATCTTGTTTATTTGTTACTGGTGTATAGAAAGTGTATACAAGTTCTTGTGATGGAGAATTTAAATTATGGTGTTTTGAATCGACTATTCCTAGTTTTCCTTCTAATTGATCTGCAAAATCAGCATTTTTCAATTCAGTACCATTTAATTTAGCATTTTGAATTTCCCCAAGTCCTGAACCTTCAACTGTTGTTAGGTTTAGTTTTAATCCAAGTGCTTTCAAATCTTGGTTAGAGCTTATCCTTATGCTCCAATTAATTCCTTTCATCTCTCCATTTTCTACAACTGGAGTTCCGTTAGAATCAGTATCTACTTTATAATCGCCATTTTTACCGTCTATTACTTGGATTACATCATCTCTTCCTGGTTCTATGATTGATCCTGCTGGGTTACCATTTCTGTCGATCTTTTGTGGAAGAAGATCTTTTGGTGCCTCCACTCCAATGCCTGATACTGTGTTAGTTACTGTGAAATTACCATTAGAATCAACTTTTATGTTCTCCACATTATAGTCAACAGGAATTTCTAGCGGTATTTGTAAATCTTTAGTTATTTCATTTTCCAACTTGTAAGTTATAGAATTTGTAGCTTTATCATAAGTTGGTTTTGCAATAATATTTCCATCTTTATCTGTTATAGCTTTTAGGCTTGTTGAATTATTTACTGTGAGTTTATCATCTAGCTTGATAGTAAATGTTTGAGTCGTAGGAATATTTCCATTTTTTACTGAAGCATCAAATCTTGTTCTAATTATAAATTTCTTTTTCTTTAGATTTTCCTTTTCTGCAGCAGTAAGATCATTTGATTCCGTAGCAGCCACAAGCATTTGTGGACTAAAGTTCTTGTCGGCATCTTTTTCTATTAGCTTTTTGATAGCAGGGCCATTGTCATCCATAAGCTTGGCTTGGTCCGCCTTAGAAAGTTTGTATTTTTCTCCAAAGCTTGTTAGTAGCTTTTGGATTTCTGCTAGGCCGTTTGACTCGTCAGCTAGGGCCTTTTTTAATTCCTTGTCTGCCTTTTGGAGGTCAGTTTGGCCGAAGAAGCTCTTTACTCCTTCAAGTAGGCCCTTCTTTTGAGGCGCATCTTTTAAGTCTTCCTTTGCTTCTTCTTTTTTATCTTCGACTAGTTGGTCGAACTCTTTTTTCTTTTCTTTCTTTTCTTCTATTGTGGCAGGGGTTTTATTTTCTTCTTTCTTTGAAGCTTCGTTTTCGTCTGCTTTCTTGTCGGTATTTTCTGAATCTTTGTTAGAAGTTTTTTCTTCTTTTTCTTCAGGCTTATTTTCGCTTGTTTCTTCTTTTATCTCGTCGGAGTTTTCTTCTTTTGTCTCTTGATCCTTGTTCTCTTCTGAGGATTTTTCTTTTGCCTCAGATTTATCTTCCGCCTTATTCTCTTTGTTATTTTTATCTTCTTTGTTGGCTGATTTATTTTCTTCTATCTCAGTCTTCTTATCTGAGCTAGCTTTCTTTTCGACTTCAGTCTTTTTATTTTCTTCTGCCTTAGGTTTTTCTTGTGACTCTTTCTTATCTTGAGCCTTTTTCTCCTCAGCTTCTTTTTCTTCCTTAGATTTACTTTGGACCTCAGTATTTTCCGCAGGGTCTTCGTCGTCGTCTTCGTTAGACTTTTCTTCTTCCTTAACAAATCTAGGGCTCTTTACTTCTCTTCCATTTACCCCATAGTTCTGGGTCTTGGTGTTAGCTCTGTCTACCTTTCCTACTAGGCTAAGTTTTAGTAGATATCCTACTGGGACATCTAGGTCAATCTTTTCTTGGTAAGGGATATTGGTTGAGAATTCTCTTTGAAGCTCAAATCCTTTCTCACCTGCCTTGTAGTAGTCAAGTTTGATTTCTGCATCTTCCTTCTTTATATTATCTAGGGATATTTTATATTCGATTTTGTTTTTCTCTAAGGATTTGCTTTCTTCATCAGCCTTATCTTTGGATAGGATGTAGTCTGTGTAGACAATCCTATCATCTTTTCCGTCTTCATCTTCTTTGATGTAGGTGATTTGTCTTAGGTCGTCTTCCTTTTCTTTGACACTGGTTAGTCTCAATTCATTAAGATCAGGATCGTCTTCATTTTCATACTCTATAAATTTATGAGAAATTCTTTGAAGGTCGATATTATATCCATCAATATCCAAGGACATGTCGAAGGAATAAAGCTTCTTGGTATCTATAACTTCTTTATCGATTGGAGCTTCTAGGACGTATTCGATGGAACCTTCTACACTTGGGCTTGTGATAGCTAGAGAATTTAGACCGTCTTTGTCGCTTTTCTCCTCCCTATAATCGATATTTGCCCCATCTTCTGATAGGTCCCTTACTTCCTTGACACTGATGTCTCTTAGGCTTTGGTTCTTGTTTGTGGCAAGAGAAAGGGTCATCTTTCTTTCTGGGTCATGATCGGTATCTTTGATCTTTTCTACTTTTATAGTATATATTATTCCGTCATGATAATCGTTTAGACTTGCCTTGTGGCTTATCTTGTAAGCTCTCCTGTCAGTTTCGGATAAAACGATACCATTGCTTGTATCATCATTAGTTTCACTCTCTTCAACATACTCATCTTCGTATTCGCTATTATCAGCGATTCTGATGGATGTTGGCATTTGCTTATTCTTGTTTTTTGACAGGCCAATAGCATAGACATTGCTTGGTATTGATATAGTTATAGCCAAAGTCAATGCGAATAGCTTTAAAGCAAATTCTTTTAATCTACCTTTCATAAAATCCCCCTTGTTATGTATTTTTTTATATAAATTGCAAATTACACAAAATTTATAATTTACCTATTATCCTAACTATATTTTAATACATATGCGAATTTTTTACAAGGCTTAATCTTCACATTTTCTTAAAATTTTATATTCTAAGATAATTTGAAAGAAAATATAGTTATTTATTATACATATAGTAGGAAGTTACTAAATAAAAAAAGCCAGATTCTTATAGGTATAAGTCTGGCATTAGCTTATTGATTCATAGCAATATATAAATAAGTAAGTCCTCTAGCTTGTCAAATCAAGGCTTCCAAAGATTTTCTATCTATGATGCTTATTTCCTTGTCGCAAACTTCAATTAGCCCATCCTTATCCATTTTAGATAAGCTCCTAGAAAGTGAGGGGCGAGTTGTTGCGAGATAGTCGGCCCGCTCTTCTCTAGAAATAGATAAATGAACTAGCCCACCTTCTTCATTATCAAGGAGGAAGGCTGCGATTTTCTGTTTGAGATTGGCTTGGGAGTTGATTTGGTTTTTCTTGGATAACTTGAGGCTTTTCTTAGCAAGGATGTCTATGAAGTTTAAGCGTAGATTCTTCGAACTTGTCGTCATAATAAGCTTTCTAAAATCCTTTATTACGAAGATCTCGCTATCCTTATCGGCTTCAGCCCAAAAATCGTAGGGCTTTTTAAGATAAGCATAGACCTCTCCAAAAATCGCCGACTTGTTGAAGCTTGCAATGATATATCGCTTACCCTCTGGGTCAATCTTGTAGACCTTGACGCTGCCCTTTTTGAGATAATAAAAATCCTCCTTGACCTCGCCCTTATTGAAAATATGGCTGCCCTTTGGATAGACCATCTCGTAAGTTTGGCTAAGAAGTTCTACTTCTCTTAGCTCTCCATCTGTTAGATTCTTAAAAATTGGAATTTCTCTAAGATCCATCCTATACCTTCCTTCTGTTATATTATAGTAAAACACTTGCTATTATTATACGATAGAGAAAAAGACCCCGCAGGGTCCTCTTAATTACTTTCCTTAAGAAAAATTAAGTCATAGATCAAAAACAAGGCTAAAAGGGCTGCAAAGCCTAGAAAAACCCTAGTGAGATTTTCAGTATTTAGCAAGTTCTTGAAAAGAACAAGGGCGAAGGGAGAAGCCATAGCCCCAAGATTATTTCCAGCAAACATAAGACCTGTCGCCTTGGAAATATGGCTTGGCCCTATATGATTTCCCAAATCTCCTACCGCATAGGATATACAGATTGACTGGGCGAAGGTCGCAAGGGCAAGGCCTAAGACTAGAAGAATAATAGAATCATCTCTTATAGCTATCAGAAGACTTCCTCCAATCATCATTAGGATTGCAATATTTAAGGACTTCTTGCCAAATATATCATAAAACTTACCAAAGGCGAATCCTCCAACCATACCCACAAACATTATGAAAATCGTATATAGACTAATCGATTCTCCCAAAACGCCATTTACTGCAAGAACAGTAGGAAACCTCAAATTCATAGCATTGTTGGTCATTATAGTAACCATGGAAAGGGCTATATAGAAAATTACGAACTTATTAACCCTAAATTTCCCCGAATCTTCCTTCTTGGCTCGGGGAAGGTCGGAAACATTCCTTAAGAAAAATATCAGAGGAATTAGGGCTAAAGGATAAATGGCAAAGCTTAGGTACAAATCATCCTTTCCCATCACACCCGCAAGAAGTATAGCCATGATTAGTCCTATCATCTCGAAAGCGTTTCTGTAGCCCATAAGCTTAGCCTTCTTTGCTCCTTTATTAAAAATCCCTATATAAGTCGACGAATTGGTCGCATAAATCCCCACACCAGTACCAAGGATCAGCCTATTTAGAATAATAGAAAGCTCATTTCTAAAAACAAGAGGAATAAGCCCACTTATACTTACAAGAGAAAGCCCCAAGATAGTAGACTTTCTCATTCCAATCCTCTCATTAATCTCTCCTGCCAAAAGCAAGAAAATAGTCGCACTAATAGCATTAAGACTTAGAATAATCTCGGTCGTAATAATTGATAGACCAAGATCATCTATAATACTAGGGGCAAATTGATTTGTAGCAATATGAGTCGTGTGGAAGAGGGCAAGCCCAAGCACAGCCCAATCCCTTCTCTGAATCTTTCTCATTATCTTCCTTTAATTATCATCTAATATCGGGATTGTAAATCCTATAAAAACATACATCATTATTATCACCAATATTAAACTCTAAGATACAACAATTTCCAAAATACTTGCTATCTTCTGCCTTACGCTCCTCCGTCTTGGATAGATAATACAGCCATAGTACCCCTCCATGAGCCACAACAAGAATATTTGAAGCAAGCGTAGTTGAAATAATATCATCAATCTCTTTTGCGAATCTATCATAAGCTTGTTTGTCACTTTCTCCCCCAAAAGGCACGAAGAAATTCCCGTGAGTCATCTGGCCAGGGAGCCTTGGAACCTTTTGAAGATCTTCTGGCTCACCTTCCATCTTGCCGAAATTCCACTCCTTAAGTCCTTTTCGTGGGTGAATAGGAAGGTCGGTTATAATATTCGCTGTATCAATAGCCCTCTCTGATGTAGATGAATAGACCTCATCAATTCTAATATTATTTTCTTCAAAAAATCTCCTAGTTATCTTAGCCTGCTCAATACCAAGATCTGTAAGAGGAGAATCGCACCAACCCTGAGTCTTTCCTCTTAGGTTAAATAAAGTTTGTCCGTGACGAACTAAGTATAATTTTCTCATAGTATCTCCTAAAAAGCCTGCGGCATACATATTTATATTCCGCAGGCAGGTAATTTATTTAATAAACTTAACCAAAATACCGGAATCAATCAGATCGAGCATCATTAGCTCATCTTCCTTTATTCTAGCTACCAAGTTTCTTTCTCCATCATTTTCAACTTTTCCTAAAGCTATTTCAACTTCACCAGCATAGTGTCTATAGTTGTCATTAACTATCAAAACATCTCCTCGGTCAAAGTATTTTTTATCTGAAGTTCTAGGTTCAATAGACCTTTCATCTTTTATCCTTGACATCCTCGATCTCCAGATAAATTCATTATTCCTCTCAATCGAAATGTGAGGTGCGAAGTTATAGAGTATATCCTTTTCTACATCACTTACCTTCTCGCAAAGCTCAGGTTTTAGCTGGATTACTTGTGATGAATTCACAGTAAAAGTTCCACTTTCGATACTTTCTTTTAAGCCCTCATTACAAATATCAAATGAATGATTATCGTAAACTTCTTTTAAGCTTTTTAATTCGTCTTCACTAGCGTAGGCATTACCAATGATAATATCATTGATTAGACCTGTGGCAAGTAAAATTCTCGCTTGAGTATCTATAGGAAAATACCTAAGACTTTCTACTGTTGGTAGCCCATCTTTTGAGTCCCAAACTCCATGAGTGTTGGAATTATTTGAGCTAACAAAAGCTCCAATATTGACATCACCATAGCTTTTTAGTTCAGATGACATTTCTCTAAATACATCCCAACCAAAGCCTGTATATCTTTGAGGATAGAAGTTGTAACAAACAAGGATATCTTCTGGATTTGCACCAGCTTTAGCTAGTCCATCGACAACCTTGATATTAGAATTAAATTCAATATCTATTCCATATTTATTGTTCATGAGCTCAAAGTCTTTGTCTTTACCAAAACTTTGGTCCATTCTAAGTATATCGACACCAATTTCAGAAAAAACTGATAAATCATTTATACTCGCATCTAGCCTTTTAAATAGGTCTGGATTTACATCCAAATCCACGATCATGCCGTGTTTATGTGAGAAAGCTATCAATTCTTCAAAATAATCTAGTACTTCTTCCTTGCTGCCTTCTACAGAAAACATAGATGAGAAAATCTTTTTGAATCCGTACTTAGATGAAAGTTCTATATATTTTTTTATGTCTTCTAATGGACTAACATCAGGGTATACTGAAATACCTAAAGTATGTTTCATTTAATCTCCTTTAAGATTTAACTAGTCTAAATCTTCTCCATTTGATGCTATAACTTTCTTATACCAATCAAATGATTTCTTCTTGCTTCTCTTTAGACTACCATTTCCATAATCGTCACGATCTACATATATAAATCCGTAACGTTTACTCATCTCGCCTGTACCAGCGGAAACTAGATCTATTGGTCCCCAAGTTGTGTATCCTAAGATATTTGCTCCATCTATTTCTACGGCATCTTTCATAGCCTTTATATGATCTCTTAGATAATCAATCCTATAATCGTCTTCTACATAACCATTTTCATCTGGATTATCTTTGGCTCCTAGACCATTTTCAACTACAAATAATGGTTTTTGGTATCTATCATAAATTTCGTTTATAGTTGTTCTAAAACCAAGTGGATCGATTTGCCAACCCCATTCTGTTTTATCAAGATATTCATTATCTACAGTTTTCATCAAGTTTGCAGAATCATATTTACTCGCATCATGGGATATAGTTCTAGTTGTATAATATGAGAAGGAAATGAAATCTACTGTGTTTTCTCTTAGGATTTTTTCATCTTCTTCACACATTTCTGGCATTATGCCTTTTCTTTCGTACTCGTTTAATTTATATTGTGGGTAGTAGCCTCTTGATTGAACATCTACGAAGAAATAATTTTCTCTATTAGCTTGTTGAGCAGCAAATACATCTTCTGGTTTGCAAGTTGCTGGATAATAAGTTCCTGCAGCAAGCATACAGCCTATTTTTACTTCTGGATCAATTTCATGGGCTATTTTTGTTGCATAAGCACTTGCAACTAGTTCATGATGGATAGCTTGAGCTCTTGTTTTTTCAATATCTTCACCCTCTTCGAAATATAAACCTGCGCCCATAAATGAAGCTGCCAAGATAACATTGATTTCATTAAAGGTTAGATAATATTTAACTTTACCTTTAAATCTAGTAAATATAGCAGTAACGAGATTTTGATAAAAATCAACTACTTTTCTATTTCTCCAACCGCCATATTCTTTTACAAGATGCATTGGAAAGTCAAAGTGAGTTATAGTTATAAGAGGTTCTATGTCATGCTTTAGACACTCATCTATCAAACTATCATAAAACGCAAGTCCCTTTTCATTTGGCTTTTCTTCATCTCCATTTGGGAAAATCCTAGTCCAAGCTATAGAAAATCTATAAACCTTAAAACCCATTTCAGCAAACAAAGCTATATCTTCTTTGTAAGAATGATACATATCTATAGAGTGCTTAGCAGGGTAAAAGTGGTCTTCATCAAAGTCAAACATCTTCTTTTGACCAGTTATAATAGCCTCTCTATCAGCTCCTACTGGACACAAATCCACATTCGCAAGACCTCTTCCATCTATATCATAAGCTCCTTCACATTGGTTGGCAGCAGTAGCGCCTCCCCATAGAAAATTTTCTCTAAATGTCATTTCTCCTCCTATTAATTTATTGTTCAGATTCTAATTCTTCTTTATAAAGTTCGTTATCACGTTTTTTAAAGAAAGGATAGTAAATCAAAGCATTAACAACAGCACATACTAGTGATAGAACTAAACCTTTCCAATCTCCACCTGTTGCTATAAATCCATTTATTCCTACAGGAGTTGGCCAAGGTTGTTGAGCAATAACTGGTCTTACTAAACCTGATGAGATAGCAAAATAAGCAATACTTCCTGATACCATTGGTGATAATAAAAATGGAACTGCAAAGTTTGGGTTGTAAACCATAGGTAAGCCAAATATGATTGGTTCATTTATTTGGAAGATTCCAGGTACTATTGAAGCTCTACCTAATAATTTAAACTGTTGAGATTTAGCAAGAAAAGCCATCATTATAACTAAACCAAGTGTAGCACCTGATCCACCATTATATGAAAAGGCATTCATGAACTCACCTGCTAGAGGTATGTGAGATCCTGATCCATTTAATTCCATGTTGTATAGATAAATTGGAGTAAGTATTGAGCCTATTATAGTTGCACCGTGAATACCAACAAGCCATAAAGCTTGGATAAAAAGTATAATTATAATCATTCCTATCCATGATCCTGTTAGGTTAGCTACAAAACCAAATGGTATAGCAATTAGTCCAAATATATCAGTTCCAAGTGATACGAGTATTCCATTTACAAGTATAAATAATATTGCAATTACTATTACTGGTATCAAGGCAGAAAATGAGTTGGCAACACCTTCTGGAACAGAATCTGGCATTTTTATTCTGATATCTCTTTTTATAAAGAACTTATAAATATTTATAGTTACAAAACAAACTATAATTGCTGTAAATATACCTGTAGCTCCAAATCTAGCTGGAGCATCTCCTATAGCCCAACCATTTATTATTCCTGATTCTGCATCATTTACTTTAGATATGCCTTCAGGTCCTTTTACTAGTTGAGGAACTAGCATAAAGAATCCAAACAATGATAAAAGCATTCCTGTAATAGGACTTAAATCTAAATCTTCTTCCTCTGCTATAAATCTGGTATATTCAAAACCTATAACCAACAAGAAGTATAGGGCAATCACTCCCATAGTAGCAACATTTGCTAACATGTATAAAGGAGTAACTTTATCAAAAGTGCTTGCATAAAAGCCTTCTAGCCCCGGAATAACCATAGGCAAAACGTTTAATACTAAAAATAGGGAACCAATTGTCACAAAAGATATGGATGCCATACCTGCAGATTGGATAGCTCTAACTAATTTATATTGAGACAGTTTAGTCAAAGGCCCCATCAAATATTTCTCTAAAAATTCAAACATAATTTCCTTCACTTTCTTTTTAAATTTTTGATTTTACTATAATCTTTATCTAATACTTCTATATACTTTTTATATGTCGAATCAGTATTTTCATATATCTTCTTGGCTTTTATATATAAACTAACAGCTATAACAATCATTAGAAAATAAATGATATAAAAATACATTCTTTGCCCAAGATATGGGAAAAATACTTTATAATTACTAATAGATACAAATGCCACTAGCAAAAGTCCGATTACGATAATAAAGTATATTTTTTTAGATCTACTAATATCTACTTTCTTATCAGTAAATGACTCATATTGGTCTTTTACTGTAACAAGGATTAAAACCATAATGATTACTGGGGTAAGTAATTGTAGATATTTTTCATAGACAAATAATCCTATACTCCAATGTAAACACATAAAGAAAAGTAAAGCGTTTAGATATCTAAGAAGGGTGTACCTTCGTATCTTAAAACTTTTCTCTATCTTATCGTTTATTTTAGCCATTAGATGTTTTCTAGAACAATTTTTGCCATAGCTTCTACACCTGATGGTATTGGTGCGTAGGCATTGAATGGAACTTGAGCTATTTTCTTGTTATTTTTTTCTGCTTTTTTGCTAAATTCATCAAATTTCATTCTAATTTGTGGGCTTACTAATACTAAATCATACTTATCTGATGTAAATACTTTATCAGCAGATGCCATTGTTGTTGCGTCTACTTGTATATCTTCACCCTTTTCTTGCAAAAACTTAGTAGTCTTTTTTGCCATTACTGAAGAACTCATTCCTGCGTTACATATCAACATTACATTTTTCATATTATTTCTCCTCCATTTTTTGTAATTTTTTGTTCAATGTTATCCATCTTTTGGCATTGTCCATTGCCATTGTTGCCATTGTTAGGTGGTCTTGTGAGTGAACCAAGATAATATTTATATCTGCTTTTTCACCGTTAGCTTCTTTTGTCAAAAGATCTGTTTGAACTTGGTGACATTCTAGAAACTCGTAGTTTGCCTTTTTTAAAAGCTCTTCTGCCTTGTCAAAGTCAAAGTTTTCTGCAGCATCCATAGCTTCACTAGATAAGCTTCTCGATTCGCCTGCATGAACTATGATTTGAAAGGCCAATTCATACAATTTTTCATCATCCATTATTCTTTCCTCCTAAAAATATATTCATAAATTCGATTTTATTCTTTGTTTTAATTGATTCTTCTATGAGTTCATCGTTATTTAGATAATCTCCTAGCTTTTCATAGTAGGCATTCATACCTCCCATATCTTTTTTGACAAATAGGGAATAGATAAGGCTAACATCTTCATCATTCCATTTGATACTTTCTTTTGGTATTAGAATGATTGCAAAGCTTTCTTCTTCGACTTGTTCAAGAATATGAGGGATTGCAACTTTTCCATAAGCGGTAAATGCCATCTTCTCTCTTTTCTCGTATTGATCTCTTATCTCATCATTTGAAAGATTTATTTTTTCAGATGCAATTTCCGACAATTTATCTAAAGCTTCACCTCTATCTTTTATATCAATATCTCTAACAAATATAGAGTTGATGAATATATTATTGATTTCAACCATGCCGTCAATATTTATAGCATCTTCAATCAAGTCAAAATCTTTTTGTTTAAATATAACATCTACATAGACAATAGGTGTTCGAGTTTTTTCCTTTATTTCTATGGAAGATACTATAAAATCAAATTTATCTAGGTTATATAGGTCAAGTTTGCTAATATCTGTAAGAGTTATGCTATTGATCTCTTCCTTATATCTTCTTTCTATTTGTGTTTTCATTATTTGAGCTGATGCATTACCTGATCCGCAAACTACCAAGATATCTCTTTTTTCTAAAAAGTTTCTCTCCATAGCACTTGCTATGTGTAGGGCAATATATCCGATCTCATCTTCTGATACCTTCTTTTTATAAATCTTACTTATTGGATTTGTAGCAATAGTAGCTAGCATAAAGGCTATTTGATTTTTCTTGATATCTTCAAGTATCGGATTTTTCATAGTTAGCCCATATCGTAGTCTTTCAATAAGAGGACCAATGTGCAAGGAAAGGGCAAAGAATAAGTCTATATTAGATCTAAAATCATACTTAGTTACTTTGTATATCTCATCAATCATTATCTGGGCAAGCTCTGATATTTCCGGAGAGACTTTCTCGTAATTTGTAACAGCATTCTTGCTTATGAGGTGCATGGTTAGATATAGAATTTCGTCTTCAGGAAATGTCAGGTCTAGTTTCTTACTTAATTCTTTGACCACCATATTTGCTATATTAAATTCATCATAGGAGATAACTCTCTTGGAAAGTTCATCAGATAAGTCTATATATTTTCCTTCTTTGATGCGAAGGATAGATATATAGATATGAACAACTAAGTTTTTGAAGTTGGCGTAAGGCATATAGAAAGATTCAGGGAAATCTACATCTGCAATTATAGCTTGAATTCGTGTGAAAAGTTCCTTGTCGCTGTCCCTAGCAAAGATAGCGGGGTCTTCTCCAATTTCATTTCTTATGGCAAGCCTTATGTCTTTTTCACTTCCCTTAATCTTCATCCCATAGTAGGGCTTGCTTATTAGCTCGATATTATAAGCTTTAAGGAGCTTCCTTACCTTTTTAATATCCTTGTTAATCTGAGATAGGGATACATAAAACATATCGGCTAGCTCTTGCTGTTTGATGAAGGAATTCGAAAAAAGAAAGAGCTTCATTATGCTTTCTATCCTAAAATCTTTGTTGGGATTTTCTTGTTGAAAATAAGCATATTTGAACCAATCATGCTTTAAGAAATTCTTAAATTTATCTTCATCTAAGATTCTAAATTGATATCCTTTCCCAGACTCTGATTCTACTATCGCCCCCTTATCTTTTATAAATGAGTTTAGTATTCCGATTTCTTTTTGAACAGTTTTGGAGCTTAACTCCAATTCTTCTCCTATCTCCTCTGAACTATGACATCCATAGTCACTTGTGAGATAATCGAAGATTTCTTTAGTTCTTGTTTCAATCATTTAATCACCCTTCGATATTATTATAAGAAATTTAGACTTAAACCTCCACACAAACATTTTCCCTTTGCATTTGTTTTCTTGTGTTAGGAGTTTGCCACCCTTATATTTTATGGCAAAGAATGAGGAAATAAATTTAAGTAAAGAAATAAAATATAGAAGGCATTATATGATTCTAAAAATATCACAAGAGGCTTCTCCACTTCGGTCGAAGCAAGGGTAGGGTGGTCCTAGATTTTACTCGATTCCTCTCTCACCCTCTTATTTCGGGCGTAGTGGAGCGCAGTCGAAGGATTTCCTTTCCTCCCTATTAGTTTTCTTATAGCCATCTTTGGACTTTCTTTTTATTTATCTTATAATTATAATAGAAAAGAAAGGAATTGATATGGAAAAGATCATTGCAATTGATGTAGACGGGACTCTTCTTAATGATGATAAGAAGATCACTCAAAGGACTAAGGATAGTTTAATTAAGCTTAGAGAAGCTGGTCATAAACTTGTTATAGCTTCTGGGAGAGATTATTCTGGGACTGAGTTTATAGCCAAAGAGCTTGATTTTGACACTTACGGAGGCTTTCTATCAAACTTTAATGGTGGAAGGATTACTGACTATCATACAGGAGAGATTATAGCTAACCACACTTTAAGTCTAGATTTTATAAAGGAGTTTCTCGATTTTATTAGGGATCTCTATATAGATATAATGATTTACAACGAGGGAAAGATTTTTACCAATAGTATGGACACATATTGGCTTCATGAGACGGCTAGTATGAATAATATGGAGATTGTCCTAAGGGAGAATTTGATAGATGATATTGATTTTGAGCCAAATAATATCCTTCTTTCCCAGGATCCTTCAAGGATTGATCCTCCATCACAGAAAATCTACGAGAAATTCGGCGATGTGAGTACGCAAGTTAAGTCAACTCCTTGGTATTATGAGATTATGCCAAAGGGAATCAATAAGGGAAAGAGCCTTATGGAAATTGCCGATTATTACAAGACAGACCCAGCAAACACCATAGCCTTCGGAGATGAGATGAATGATTATTCTATGATTGAAGCAGCAGGAATCGGTGTTGCTATGGGAAATGCTGTAGAGGGGATAAAGGAAATTGCCGATTATGTAACTCTTTCCAACAACGAAGACGGGATAGCCTCCTATATAGAAAAGTTTATTTTGTAGGAAGACTTTCAAAATAGGAAGAAATTCTGTATACTAGTAGTGAATTTAAGTAAAAGGAGTAATTTATGAATTGTATCATAGCCCAATCCGGTGGGCCTACCAGTGTTATCAACTCATCTCTTGCTGGAGTAATCCAGGGAGGGATTGATAATAATTTCGACAATATTTACCTAAGTCTTCATGGAATTGAGGGAATTATTAACAAAGATATTCTAGAAGTAGATAAGAAAAAATTTGTTAGAGAAGGTGTTAAGGAAAAGCTAATGGCTCGTCCTTCTTCTATCCTAGGATCTTGCAGGTTCAAGCTTCCAGAAGACCTCAACGATGATATTTACAAGAAGATTTTTGAATTTTTGTTAGAAAAAGAAATAAATGTTTTTGTCTACATAGGCGGCAATGACTCAATGGATACAGTAAAGAAGCTAAACGCCTATATTCTAGCTAATAATATTGAAGGAATTAATGTTATAGGTTGTCCAAAAACCATAGACAATGACTTAAATGGTATGGATCATTCCCCAGGTTTTGGATCTGCTGCCAAATACATATGCCAAAGTCTAAGAACTATCAGGTCCGATGTCGATATATACGACCTCGAATCTGTTACAATAGTAGAAATAATGGGTCGCCACGCAGGCTGGCTTGCTGCTTCATCCCTTCTGGCAGACTTCGGCTACCATAAGGAGTTAGTAAACCTAGTCTACGTCCCAGAAGAGAGCAAGTCCCTAAAGGAAATTGAAGAAGAGGTCAAGGATAAACTAAAGTACGAGAAAAACCTCATAATAGCTATGGCAGAAGGCTTCCGTGATACAGATTCCTTCCTTGATAAGCCTATGTTTTCCAATAGTGATGATGGCTTCAACCACCCTATAGTAAGTGGTGTTGCCCAAAGACTTGCAGACTATCTTAGAGATAAACTCGACGTTAAATCAAGGGCAGTGGAGCTAAACATAGTCCAAAGAACTTCCAATCACATCTCAAAAACCGACTCGGATGAGGCCTTTAAGCTAGGCTACTTGGCCCTAAAGCTCGGTCTTGATAAGACAAATCTAATTCCAGTTCTTAGAAGAAAAGAAGGAAAATCCTACGAAGTCTTCTACACAGAGGTAGAACCAGACCTAATCGCCAACAAGGAGATGAAAATCCCAGAAGCCTGGCTCAAAGATAGAAAAATCCTAAGAGAAAAAATCACAGCCTACGCCCTCCCTCTTATCCAAGGAGAGGTAGAGCAAAGATACGAAAACGGCATGCCTGTTTTTGTAGAACTTTCTGATTTTGCTAAGTAAGTGCAAAGAAAGAAGAGTGCTCATCGTTTAAGATGCGCACTCTTTTTCTTTTAATATTTTTGTCTAACTTTTTCTACTTCTACTTCTCTAGCAAAAACTTTTACTAATAGGCTTGTAAGTTCTACTACTATTAGGGTTGGTAAGAGCCAAGAAAGTCCTGCCTCATACATTGGTAGGCCTTGTACTAGCCTTGTTACAGGTCCTAAGCTTAGGTGGAAGGTTTTATCCATTACTTCTACTAAAGGAAGTCCAACTGATACAGCAGCTCCTGCAAGGTAGGATTCTCTAGTAAAGTTAAGGAAGCTTTGGCTTATGCCCATAACTATGAGAACTAGGGCAACTGGATATATTATTTGTAATAATAGTACAGAAAACTCTAAGAGCTTGTTTAGACCGAAGTTTGCCATTATGAATGAGAATAGACTCCACACGCAAACCCAAGCCTTGTAGGATAGTCTTTCATTAAATAACTTCTCGAAATATTCTCCACCAGAGCTTATTAGGCCAACACAAGTTGTAAGACAAGCTAGGGTGAATATAAAGGCCAGTAGAACTAGACCGAAATCTCCTAGGACAAGTTTTATAGATTCAGTAAGAACTTGGGCCCCATTTTCAAGACCAACAAACTTAGCACTTCCTATCATACCTATAGTTGATAGCATCCAGTAAACTACAAACAATACGCTACCTGCGACAAGCCCTGCCTTCACCTCATATTTTGTAACTTTCTTCTCGTCATCTATACCAAATCTTTTTATAGCTTGGGCTATTACGAAGCCAAAGTTAAGGGCTGCTACGGCATCCATTGTATCATAACCTGCGAGGAATCCTTTTGTCACTGGAGATTTTAGATAATCTCCTGTAGGAGCTCCTACACTCTTATCCATTGTAACTATCTTAAAGAACATAAACGCTATCAATAAGAGTAAGGCTGGAGTAAGGAATTTCCCCACTCTTTCTACAAGCTTACTTGGTCTTAGGCATATAGCTAGGGCAATTGCGAAAAAGATAAAAGTATAAACTAATCTTGCTATATTCATATTGAAAGATTCTGGTATGTATGGAGCTATGGCCATTTCGAAAGGAACTGATCCCGCCCTTGGTATACCGAGTCCTGGTCCTATTGATAGATATATAGCTGTTGTGAAAACTAGGGCGAATACTGGTCCTACCCTATTAGCCAAGTTAGATAGACCATTAGTCTTTCCTACTACTATGGCTCCTAATACAGGAAATACTACAGCGGTAACGCTAAAGGCTAATAGAGAAATAAATGTTGCTTTTCCTGCCATGTTACCCAATAAAGGTGGGAAGATTAAGTTTCCTGCTCCGAAGAACAGACCGAAAAGCATTATGCTCACTTGTAAAAATTGACTTCTTGATAATTTTTTCATTATTTCCTCCATAAAATATATTAACAATACTTTTCCATTAAAAAAGTCCCTTGTCTAAAATAGACAAAGGACGAAAATTCCGCGTTACCACCTTTATTCTTATATAAAAATATAAGCTCTCAAGCATCAAACAATGCCGGGTTTTGATAACGCCAACCATGGCGACACATCTTACTTAGTTCAGACGTGCAAAAGAAAAATGATTTTCGAACTTACTTCAAAGATTGGATCTCACCTAACTCCAACTCTCTGTACTCTTCTATAAGCCTACTCTTTTTTTCATAATTTTTCTAAATAATTACTGTTGACTATATTATAGGACCATCTCTTTACTTTGTCAATTTTTTTCTAATAAAAATTTAAAATAATTTATAAAATCCATGTGAATACTTGCTTAAGGCAATCTTTACTAATTATTATTTACTCTTCCCCTAGCCCACCAAGAAGTGATAAGGGGTGTAAGTATTATAGTAATAACTACAGATGATGCCACCTGGGCTGTCGCCACTCCTACAAGCGGAAGATAAGAAGGATCAATCTCTCCTATAATTTGTGGCACAGCAACAGCATTGGCTCCAGTAGAGGAAAGAGCCCAAGCAGCGTGGCCTGGTCTCTTGTTAATATAAATATCTGCCAGAACAGTAAGAGAGCCTATTACAAAAATCACTATAAAAGCAAGAATTATTCCAGAAAATCCTGCCCTATAAATATCTGTCAGATTAATAGCAGAACCCATAGAAAACCCTAAAAAGGGAATAATGGCCTTTTGGGCAAGCTTAAGAGAGCTTGAAATATTCCTATCGATATTACCAAGAACCATACCAATAAATACAGGAAGAAGAGCATCTATCATAGCTCTTATAGGAATATTTGCAATACCAGACATGCCAAGGACCAGCATAGAAAGCATGGGTCCTGTAATAAGGCTAGTAAAGCCTGCCAAAGCCTGGTCACAATCATCCCCGTAGTCGATGTTTAAAGTAATAAAGACAGAGTTGTTGTGATTAAGACTAGCACAAACCAGGGCAAGGATAGAAATACCAAATATTCCCTCCCTGCCAAAAATAGAAGAAACTAGAAAAATTATTATTAAACCCGCTCCTATTCGAGCTAGAGCCATAAAAGAAAATCTCCTAAAAATCTCCCCCACAGAGGAAATCCTGACCTGAGAACCTGCCGCAAGCAAATTGATCCCCATCAAAGTCTTCATCCCATGGCTTGTAAAAAGCGCCTCAGTAAAAACACCAAAGTGCAAGATACTAGGAACGAATGTATTGATTAAAGCAGCAAATATCAAAGGAACCATCATATTTCCCGCTGGTATTTTCTTTATGAAGTTCTTAAGCATCTTGGCTCCTTCATTGCTAATCTATAATCTTAGTAGCTTAATCCAAATCCGAGTTTATATTGATTGCCGCATTCATCAAGGTAAGCGTAAGTCATTCCTTTTGGCATATATTTATCCTTATCGTAGCCTGGTACGTCGTTAGGACTTATGCAGATTCCATCCTCATCTACAGCTATTACTTCTTCTCCTTTTGGGAAGGTGAATGGTAGTTTGCCTGTTGGGGCGAATTTTCCACTAAGGACATCCATTTGAGCGGATGTGAAGGTTTCAAAATGAGCCAAGAGGGCATCTGAGTTTTTCTCTGCCTTTTCTAATAGCCAAGGCATGGTAGAGTTTACTGAAATTATAACTTTAGCCCCATTCTCATCGGCAATTTTTCTAAATTCTTCTAGTTTATCAATATTTGCTACAGTCGTTTCTGAGTATTGTGTACCATCTATCGCCTTATTTGTTTTGTTTTCACAAAGATCAAGCTCTAGAAGGCCTGGGGTTGCAGAAAAATAGTTACCTGATTTTGGTGTGATTTGTACAAAAATATATTCTGCTTCTTTAGCATCTTCTACAAGTTCTATATCTTCTCTTTCTTTTAGATCTTCGATAGCTTCTTTTCTAAATATTTCTGCCTTATCAGCTTCCTTGTGGAGGTAGTCTACATATACTTTAGCCTTATCTTTCATAGGTAGGGTATTCTCTTTATTTTTGAGAAGTACTACAGATCTCTGGTGGGCAGAGTAGGCTTTTTTCTTATTATCTTCATCTGCTACAAAGTCTTTTGCCCTTTGTGGGTCAACATAAGTTTTGTCATCGAATAGGCCTAGGTCAAACATTTCTGTAAGGAGTCTGATATTTGCTTCGATTAATCTTTCACGACTAATTTTACCTTCTTCGTAGGCTTTTATTATCCATTCTACTTCGTTGGTATCAGATATAAGGTCTACTCCATTATTTATAGCACAAGCTGCACGGTCTTGTTTTTCTAGGTGCATCATGCCCCATGCCATGTTATCTAAAATTCCTGAGTCTGAGTTTATATAGCCCTTAAAGCCCATATCCTCTCTTAGGATATCTTGGATAAAGTATTGGTTAAAGGCAAAACCTACTGGCTCGAAAGGAATCTTACTTCCCTTATAGTTTTGGACTGCTGACTTATCGTGGGCAGGAATTGAGTAGTAAGGCATAATTGATGAAACCTTTTTCTCAGCAGCTGCCTTAAATGGTGGAAGGTGATACTTCTCTAGCGAACCGGGTGTTCTATATACGTTGAATTTTCCTTCCTTGTAGTGTGGGTCAAAGCCATTTTCCCTAGCTCCACCGCCTGGGAAGTGTTTCATGGTAAGGGCAACTGATTCGCTGTTTAGCTCATCTGATTGAAAGGCTTCGATTAAGTCTTCTCCTGCCTTTGTAATAAGGTCTGTATCTTCACCCAAGGTTCCATAAAATCTTTGCCATCTAGGATCTGTAGCAGTATCAAGCATATACATATAGCCTTTTCTAAGACCAGAATATTTCCATTCGTCTCTTGCTATTTCTCCAAACTCCTTAAAGATTGAGTATTCATAATCTCCGTCAGGATGGTAGTTTCTAGCCTTATCTCCAAGATAAGCTGCAGCAAGTCCTAGGGTTGATGGATAGGTAGTAAATACTCCTACAGCATCGTTCATACCAAAGGTTCTTTCAGCATTTTCATTCCTTGAGTTTGAGGCAATAATAACAGGAATACCTAATCTTGAGCTTTCAGCTACTTCGTTCATAGCATTAGTCCACTTTGCTATTTCTTCTTCTGAGAAGTTATCCCTTAAGATAAAGTGGCGTAGGTTTTTGTCAATTATGTGTCCTGTTGAACCGTGGTTAATCTGACCTATAAAGATATTTTTATCCTCGTAAACTTCCTCATCAAGAATACTATCGTGACTTGTCTTTTCCTTATCTTCTTGGGCAAGACCCATTCTTTGAGACTTAATTATCATATTGCCACAAAGCTCTTCTATAGTCATCCTGTAAGCCAAATCCTTGGCACGGACAGATGATGGAAGACGCCAATCTTCGTATGGGTCGAGGATACCATTACCATTTAAATCTTTAAACTCAAATCCTTCATTTTCGATTAATTTTTTATTTCTTACTTCTAGTTTTAATTGCTCTGTCATATCTTCCTCCTATTTCCTTATAAATTTACCCTAAGATATTGGAAAAATAACCTCCAATTTCTTGGAGGTCTTTCGTTAATTTCTAGCTCTTAGCTTTTGCTAATTAAAAATTTAAGTTATTATAATTGAGCTCTCTTTTCTGCTAGAGTCTTATTATTTTTCTCTACAGTCTTTCTATTGAGTGGATATATTAAAAAGACTACTAAGCCACCAAGTCCTAGTGCTATAGCTGGTATTAGTGTTGCTACATTATATATTCCCTGAGCAACTTCTGCTGTTTGACTCGCAGCTCCTGCAACATATCCTACTGAAGCTACTGCAAATCCACCAAGTCCTCCAGCAAAGGCTTGGCCTAACTTTCTTGCAAATGAGTAAATAGCGTAAACTTTTCCATCATCTCTTACTCCATTTTTGATTTCCAAGTCGTCGATTACGTCTGTAATCATGGCCCAAGTTAGGGTATTAAATATTCCTAGGAAGATATAAGCTATTACAGTTCCAGCTAGGAATAGATACATATTTTCAAGTTTTAAGATGAAAAGTATAAAGTAAGTTACACCTGCACCTATTAGTCCAATAGATGATGCTTCTTTCTTACCTATATTTTGTCCAAGCTTCATAGCCATTGGAGCTGTAAATAGCATTGGAACTGTACCACAAAGACCAGCTAGAGCCATTCCAGTTGTATCTTGGAAGTAGGTAGAATATACATATATATTCATTGAGCCAACTAAAAGCATCCCAAGAAGGAGGCATATAGATACTACTATGATTGATAGTAGAGATCTTTTACTAATTACATTTCCGATTCCCTTAAGGGCGTTTTCTTTTGGACCAGCTGATTCTCTTTCTATGTCAACTCTTTCAGTACAGAAGGAGTAACAAATAAAGTAAGAAATAATAGCTAGTATTC
>NZ_JAPJPG010000072.1 GCF_030825785.1 Anaerococcus sp. | reverse complement strand
CCATAGCCCAGTCTAACTTTTTGTATTCTTTGGCAAGGAAGATTATTAGCTCTGTTTTGTAGGCTTCTTCCTCTTCTAGGCTAATTTCTTCCCCGTTTAGTTTCTTTTGAACTACTTTATTTAGGCTTTCTTCATCACATCTTCTATGTGGGATGTATTTGAAGGCTTGATCGCTTGCCTTAGCCCCATGGTCATTGAAAAAGTCCATTCTTGACTTTAGGGCCTTTTTGATATCTGTAAAGTTTGTAATCTCTATTCCACTCGCCTTAGAAAGATCTGACAAATAGCTCTTGAAGCTATCTTTTTCGATGTATAGGGCATTATCTGGTCTAAAGGCTGGAAGAACTTTGACTTTGAAGTCATCCTCGGCCAAAAGCTCGTGGTATTTAAGATCATCTATAGGATCATTGGTTGTACAAACTGCAGCGACATTACTCATCTCGATTAGGCCTCTTGGTCTAAACTCATCTTTCGCTAGAAGTTCATTACACTTATCATAAATTTCTCTGGCATTTTCCTTGTTAAGACACTCTTCTATGCCAAAGAAGTTCTTAAGTTCTAGGTGAGTCCAGTGATATATTGGATTTCCTATAAGATATGGCATGATTTCCGCATACTTTTCAAACTTTTCGAAATCATCTGCATTCCCTGTGATATATTTTTCCTCAACCCCACAAGCTCTCATAACTCTCCACTTGTAGTGGTCTCCACCGAGCCAAGCTTCAGTAATTGAAGGAATATTTTTGTTTTCATAAATTTCCTTAGCTTCAAGGTGACAGTGGAAGTCAAATATTGGCATCTTAGCCGCATAATTGTGGTAGAGTTTTTTCCCAAAGTCATTATGAAGCATAAAGTCTTCTGTCATGAATTTCATTAGTTTTCCTTTCTTTATTATATTAGTTAATTTTTTGTCTATTATAGTTAAAAGAATTTCCTTGGATAAAGTGAGAGCTTCTCATAAGAGACGCCTCACCTACCAAAGGTTTATGTTCGTAGTTGTCTAAAAACTTAATTATCTATTTGTTATTTTTATCTATAGCTTCCCATAGACCGTTGAGGTAGGCAACTCCTAGGGCTCTGTCGTAGAGTCCATAGCCTGCTCTTCCTTCTTCGCCCCAGATCATTCTTCCGTGGTCTGGTCTTAGGTAGCCGTCGAAATCAGCATCGTATAGAGCTTTCATTATAGCGTACATATCTAATGAACCGCACTTAGAAAGGTGAGCTGATTCGTAGAATTGTTTCTCGCCGGTAAACTTGATGTTTCTAGCGTGAATTGCTCCTATTTTGCCTCTTTTAGCGAAGTCTCCGATTATTTTAGCTACGTCATTTTGGGCTCTAGATCCCAATGATCCTGTACAAATACATAGGGTATTTGATGGAGAATCTACTAGGTTTACAATTTTTTCTAGATCTTCTGGAGTTGATGTTATTCTAGGGATATCGAAGATTGGCCAAGCTGGATCGTCTGGGTGAACTGCCATCTTGATTCCTACTTCCTCGCATGTTGGGATTATTGCTTCAAGGAAGTATTTGTAGTTTTCTCTTAATTTATCTTCATCGATATCCTTGTATTTTTCAAGAACATCTTCTAGTTGGGATAGTCTTTCTGGCTCCCAACCTGGTAGTTCGAAGTTTCCCGCTCCGTCGAGGATTTCATTTACCATATCTCTTGGAGAAAGACCTTCTACCTTGGCTTGGTCAAAGGCAAGGGTATTAGATCCATCTGGAAGCTCTTTATAGAGTTCTGTCTTAACCCAGTCAAATACTGGCATGAAATTGTAAATTACTGTCTTCACACCGCAAGCTGCAACGTTTCTTAGAGACTCTTTGTAGTTTTCGATATATTTATCTCTTGTTGGAAGGCCCATCTTGATATCTTCGTGAACGTTGATTGACTCGATAATTTCACAATCAAGACCTACTGCGTGGCACTTATCAACGTATTCTTGAAAGACATCCTTCTCCCAAACTTCTCCTGCTTCCCACTCGTTCATCATAACCATAACTCCTGTAACTCCAGGAATTTGTGCGATATATTCTAGTGAGATTGGATCGTCATTTCCGTAGTGTCTAAATGTCATTTTCATAAGCGTATCTCCTTAATTATGCTAGGTACTTCTTAAGTGTAGCTCTTACACTTCCAGGGCCATGTGACAATTCTTCGAAATATTTTGTAACTATTTCTGATAGTCCTGCTTCTTCAAGATTTACTCCAAAGATTTTTTCATTTCTTAGTAAATCTTTTAGTCCTTCAGTTTCCTTGAAGTCTCCTAATCTGATTCCTTCAAGGCTTTCTTTTAGATAATCCATCATAGGATCGTTTGAAAGCTCGAAAGTTTCTCCTTCATCATTTACTCCTAGAAGATATCTCAACCAACCAGCTAGGGCTAGTGGGATAAACTTAAGGTCAGCCACATCGAGATTCTTATCATTCATATAACCTTTTATAGTCTGTCCAAATCTTACAGGAATCTTTTGTGATGTGTCTGTTGCGATTCTTTGTGGTGTATCTGGCATGAACTTATTTGGAAATCTTACATTGATTACTTCGTCGATGAAGTCTTTTGGATCGATGATTCCTGGATTCACTACAACCTTAAGGCCTTCGTCATAGCCGATTTTCTTAATTAGCTTAACAAGTTCAGTATCTTCCATCTCTTCTGATATCTTTGTATGACCTAGTACACAACCATAAGTTGCAAGCACTGTGTGAAGTGGATTTAGGCAAGTTGTAACCTTCATTGTTTCAACCTTGTTTACAGTGTCCCTATCTGCCATGTATACTCCGCCTTCTTCGAAAGCTGGCCTGCCGTTTGTGAAACTATCTTCGATAACGAGATACTCAGCTTCTTCTGAGTTCACAAAACCTGCTATATAGGAGCCTTTCTCTGTTACTACAGTCTCCATTCCACTAAAGCCAAGATCCTCTAGGTGTTTTTGAACATCTTCTGCAGGTCTTGGTGTGATCTTATCGATCATAGAAAGTGGGAAGGCAATTTTTTCTTCAAGATATTTGATAAATCCTTGATCTACGAAGCCTTTTTCTAGCCAAGCCTTAGCTATAAGCATAACAGAGTTTTTGACTAAATCTCCATTGTGGCTTGCATTATCCATTGACAAGAGGGTTAGGGCCTTGCCATTTTCCTTATATCTTAGGTTTAATAAAGCGGTTACAATACTCATAAGGTGCTTGCTAGCTTCTGGTCCTTTTTCAAGATCTTCTCTAACTACTCCCATGAGATTTCCGTCTGAACCGTAGAGGTTGTAGCCTTTTTCTGTAATCGTGAAGCTCATTAGTTCAAGGTTAGGATTTGTGGCAATTTCTTTAATTCTTGTCATATCCTTAAGAGTTAGGGCTTCAACTAGGTTGGCTATTAAATTTGTATCGAAATTACCATCCTTGTGAAGGGTAACTGATAGGGCTAGGTTGTCGT
>NZ_JAPJPG010000071.1 GCF_030825785.1 Anaerococcus sp. | reverse complement strand
GAAGACTTTTTATCCGACAGTGACGCTTTACCTTACGAAGAAGTTCCTAGAGAAGATATAATTACAGAAGATGATATGAAAGTGAACCAAGAAAGTAAAGAAAATGAGAGCCTTTCTATTAGCGAAACTAGCAAGGCCTTTCTTAAACTAATCCTCGAAAAAGGATCGATTGGGGAAGATGATGCTAGTCAAATCGCCCTAGAAGATGGGAAAATCCTAAATTCTTTTATTGGAGATATAAATGAAGAATTGTTTGATTATATAGACGATCAAACTTTGATAAATGAAGATGGGAAGATAAGTATAGATTCTTTTTATGTAGAAATGATTAAGGAGATTATAGATGGCAAAGATTAATCCGAAACAAGCACAAGTAATAATCAAATCCCTAGAGGCAGGGATTGTACCCAATATAGGGATAGAGCACCTCCTTGTAGGCAGGCTTTCTGAAGTAGAAGAGATAATTGAAGTACTTGATGAAGTAAGTAGGGGAGGAAGTGATTTTAGATTGTGGGTAGGCGACTTCGGATCAGGTAAGTCCTTTATGCTTGCCACAATAGAGCAACTTGCCTTATCCAAAAACTTCGTCACATCTACCATAGATCTTGCTCCACAGAGGAGGTTTTACGCAACAGATAAGAAGGCCCAGGCCCTTTACATAGAAATTGCTGATAATATCAAGACTAAAACGAAAAGGAGCGGCAATGTCCTAGGAGAGATTGTAGAAGAGTGGATAATGAAAATATTCACTGAACTTTCTCAGGAGAATCTATGGGAAATGAAGGATTTAATCAGAGGAGAATATAGGAAGGCTGTAGAAGATAAAATCTTAGACTCAATAGAAGATTTTGACTCAGTAGGTCTTTCCTATGAGATGGGTCAGGCTATTGTAAAATATTACGAAGGCCTTATTAGTAATGACAGAGACCTTAAAACTAAGGCTATTCGTTGGTTAAGGGGAGATATTTCTACAAAGACAGAAGCGAAAAGAGAGCTTGGTATAGGAGAGATTATCAATGATGATAATTACTTTGAAGCTATCAAAAACCTTTCTGAGCTTTTTCACTCAATTGGATTTTCTGGCTTTGTGATTAACTTCGATGAGGCGGTCAACCTCTATAAGCTTGCCCAATCCGTAACTCGACAGAGAAATTATGAGAGAATATTAAATATTTATAACGAGACCAAAAGTGGGAGGACCAAGAATCTTTTCATAAACTTTGGTGCTACAAGGGCTACAGTCTTTGATGAGTCTAGAGGAATGAGTTCTTACGGGGCCCTTGCTGGAAGACTTGGAGGACTAGCTGATGAAGACTTAGACCTTATAAATACCAAAAAGACAGCCCTCTTACTTAAGCCCCTAACAGAAGAAGAGATTTTCACCCTCCTTGAAAATCTCCTTAATATTTATAATATCAACTACGGAGAAGAAATACACATGGATAAGGAAACTATTATAAAATACATGGAAGGACAGCTTAATAGACCAGGAGCCAAGGAGTTTCTTACTCCTAGGGCTGTGATAAAGGACTTCCTTGAAATCCTAGACCTTAAAAGGCAGAACCCGGAAGTAAATATTGATCAAATCTTGGAAAGTAAATTTCAAGGTCTAACAAGTCCTGTCGAAAAAGATCCTGATGATCACGACGACGATATCTTTATCCTATGACAGATCAATATTCACTATTATCAAGGCCTATGAGGGAGTACGTCTACAAAAATAGGCGGCCAAGTCTCACCAAGATTCAGAAAGCTTCTATCGAAAACTTCGTAAAAAGTGAAGACAATCTAGTTCTCATAGCAAAAACTGCAGCTGGAAAGACTGAGGCAGCCTTTCTGCCTGCCATATCAGAAGCAAATGACTTCAATAAGGGGCTTAGGATTCTTTATATATCTCCCCTTATTGCCTTGATTAACGATCAGTTTGAGAGAGTCCTTGCCATGTGTGATGATATTGGTATTAATGTTATTAGCTGGCATGGAGAGGCCAATCAGACGAGAAAAGAAAAATTATTGGAAAATCCTTCTGGAATTTGTCTTATAACTCCAGAATCACTCGAGGCAATTTTTGTAAACAAGGGACATGAGGCTAAGAGATTATTTAGGGGATTAGATTATATAATAGTAGACGAAATCCACAGCTTTCTTACTGGAAATAGGGGAGTCCAGCTTAAGAGTCTTCTTACGAGAATACTTTTCTATACTGATAAAAATCCGAGATTTATTGGCCTATCTGCAACCGTAGGAAATCTAAATTACGATATTTGTAAGGAGTTCTTTAAAAATAAGAGGGCTACTAAATTAATTGTAGACTCATCTAAAAACGAGCTAGAAGCTACGATTTCTTATAATGAGGAAGAAGATATAAGCGATAAGACTATAGGGCAAATCTTATCTTTTGCAAGTGAAGGTTCAATGCTTGCTTTTCCAAACGCTAGAAAACTTGTAGAAGAGCTAGCTGTAAAGCTTAAGAAAAAAGCTAGGGAAGATAAAATAAAGACTCAAATCTTTTCCCATCATTCTTCTGTTAGCAAACAAAGAAGAAAGGAAATAGAACACTTTGCTAAAAATAGACATGGGGAAAACTTCATAATCTGCGCGACATCAACCCTCGAGCTAGGTATAGATATAGGTAGTGTCTATTCGATTTGCCAGTATGGATCTAGCAATTCTGTCCTATCGCTCGCCCAAAGGCTGGGAAGGTCTGGCAGAAAAACTGGGAAGTCTATTCTCCATCAGATTGCTACAAATCCCTGGGGCTTAGTGCAGTCGCTTGCGACAATTATCCTCTTTAAGGAAGGAAGGTTTGACAAAATTTATCCTATAAATGGCCCCTACGATGTTTTTGCCCATCAAATCCTATCTACTCTTTTGGAAAATAATGGATTGAGTATCGAAGATTATAGTCTTTTAGATAAGAAGTTAGATTTTGGCATAGATCATGAAGAATTTATGGAGCTTACAGAGCACATGGTAGAAAAAGGATATATCGAAAGACTCGAAAATGAGTATATAGGAGGAATCGAATGCGAAAAGCTCCTCAAAATGGGCTCTTTCTACAATCAATTTATAAGTAAGGATAATTTTCATGTCTTTAATGACAAGGGCAAAATTGGCGAAATAGAAAAATCAATCGACCTTAAGAAGGGAGATGGAATTTATCTGGGAGGACTCATCTGGGAAGTTCAATCGATTAATCTGAGGGCTAAAAAAATCATAGTGACGAAGGCAGAAGATGGAAAGGCTCCCGACTTTGGAGCATCTAGCCAGGAAGATATATCTGATGATATTAGAAGAAAAATGGAAGAAATTATAGAGAAAAGAGCAAAATATTCCTTTAATAGAAAAATTAATGGAGTAATCGATAGCTTGAAGACTAATCCTGATGCCGAAGGCTTCTATTTAATTAACGATAAGGATGGAGAAGGTCTTAGGACATTCCTTGGGACAAGGATTAATAGGACAATTACTCTTATGCTAAATATAAGATCATATC
>NZ_JAPJPG010000033.1 GCF_030825785.1 Anaerococcus sp. | reverse complement strand
CCCTGATTAAGAATTTGGTTGATTATTATTTACCAACACGATTTGACAAAGAGCCATTTTTTATCTTACTTACACAAGACCCATAAAGTATTCAACACTAATTGCAACTATTACAACTAATACTGATATAACAAATCCGTGAATCATTGGGTTAATTCCTGATTTTTTCATTTCATTGAATTTTGTATTAAGTCCAATTGCCGCAAGAGATGCTATCATTAAAAACTTGCTTACGTTTTTTAGTAGATCTGACATCTCTGGTCTAAATACTCCAGCTGAGTTTAGGCCAACCATTATCAAAAATCCTAGTATAAAATATGGTAGGATTGATGTGATGGATAGTTTATGACTTTCGCTTTTAAATACTTCTTTTCTCTTAATGCGATTATTAATTAGAGAGAATATAATCACAGTTGGAATTATAGAAAGGGTCCTAGTAAGCTTAACCATTACAGCGAAGTCTCCTGCCTTCTCAGAGAAAGCAAAACCAGCCGCTACGACGCTTGACGTATCATTTACAGCAGTTCCTGTCCAAAGGCCCTACCCATTATTGGGAAAAAGACTATCATTAGCATATCAAATAGAAATGTAGCACTCATAGCATAGGCTAGGTCAGTATCATCTGCATCTATTACTGGAGCTATTGCAGCTATTGCAGATCCTCCACAAATTCCTGTTCCAGCTGATATAAGATTACTCATCTTCCAATTTAGTCCCAAAGCCTTTCCTATAAAATGACCCAGACCAAAGCAGGTAGCTAAGGTAAAGACCATTACGTATATGGATAATCTACCTACATTTAGGACCATTTTTATATTTAAAGATGCTCCTAAAAGAATTATAGCAAATTTCAGAAGTCGTTTTGATGTAAACTTAATCCCATCTTTCAGTAGACCATCAGTATTTGTGTAATTATTTAAGGCCATCCCTATAAATAGAGCAATTACCGATCCTCCTATAATATGCATAGGCAATACATTTTCTATAAATTTCGCTATAATAGCAATAAAAATCGCCAGTGCAAATCCTGGTATTATTGATTTAACTTTTTCCAAATTTTCCTCCTTTAAATAATATTAGTATTATATCATATTTGTTCAAATTTAGGGTATAAATATAATATAAGGAAAATAAATTGGGAGGTAAATATGAAATGGAAAGATAGAAGACGATCCTCTAATGTCAATAGAGGATCCAGGGCTCCTATGGCTGTTGGTGGCGGCATTGGTGGTATCGTAATTATGCTAGTCTTATATTTTTTGGGAGTTGACCCTAGTGTAGTAACAAACGAAAATCAACAAGTAAATCAAAATACTCAAATAGAATCGAGTGAAGTCTCAAAGGAAAGGGAAACTCTAGAAGACTTCTTGTCAGTAATCCTCGCTGATACTGAAGACGTATGGCATGATAAGTTTGAGGAAAATGGAGGGACTTATCATGAAGCAAAAATGACCCTTTATCAAGATACAACTAAAACCGGTTGCGGTATAGCCCAATCTAGGATGGGACCTTTCTATTGTCCGGTAGATAAGACAGTATATTTTGACGTATCTTTCTACGATGATCTTAAAAATAGATTTGGAGGCGGAGGAGATTTTGCCCTAGCCTATGTACTTGCCCACGAGGTAGGTCACCACGTCCAAAATGAACTCGGTATTATAAAACAAACTAATGACTTAAGACAGAGATTATCAGAGACAGAATATAACAAGGTATCTGTAGCCCAGGAACTTCAAGCAGATTATTTCGCTGGTCTTTTTGCCTATTATGTAAAAGAGAAGGGCTATCTTGAAGAAGGAGATATAGAAGAGGCAATGAATTCTGCTTCAGCAATTGGAGATGATAGGATCCAGGAAATGGCTGGCCGTGATGTAGACGTTGATTCTTTCACCCACGGATCTAGCGCTCAAAGAAAAGAAGCCTTTGACTTAGGCTTTAAATATCACGACATAGATCATTCTATGAAGTTTTTTGAAGATTTGAATATGTATTGACAAACTATGAATAATCATCGTAGCATCCTTAGAAGCCTCTCTTAGAAATGTTTACCTCCCCTAGACCCTAGGCCAATTAGCCTTACCGGTCAGGAGAGGTATTGAAACTTTTCGCAGATGTTTTCTAAGGATCATGCTGCGATTTGTTTATTTAAAAGATCTCTTAAATTCTTAGTTATTTCTCTTTCTTGCTAGCAAATAAAGCACCAACTGATGCGAATAAACCTATAGCGTATCCCATTACTGAGGATACCCCAGTTTTTACATTTTCTCTGTTTTCTTTCTTTAGATTTTGCTTAGACTCTTTATTAATTTTTCTTTCATCTTTATTATTATTTTGATAATTCTTACTATTTTCGACTTCTTTTTTATCTAGTTCTTTAGTTTCTTTTACAATTTTTGCATCTGCAAATTCTACTTCACAAAGTCTAGTCTTTAGTACTTCTATTGCTTGGTCAACTTCTTCCCTACTTGCTAACTTATCATTTAAAACTGCCTTAGCTTTATCTACTGCTTCATTGTAGTTTTTAATATTAGACTCATCTTCAACTAAAGTTAAATTTTCCACTTTATCAATGAAGTTTTGGAGACTTTCTTTTCTTACGTTTTCTCCTTCAATGTGAGGATTATTTATAAAATCATTAGTTTTTTCAATTTTATATAAGTCAACAACCTTCCCACTTGCATCCATTGTTAAAATAGAGAAGGAGTTTTTACTGAAACTTAGATTTGAGAAAAGTTGGCTCCTGTCATCAAGACTTTTTGCTACAAACCAAGAGTCTTCTCCTATTGGATTGTAGAATTTTGCTCCAGCAGAACCTGCCATCGTTAGAAATAGGGTTCCTCTTGGATTCAATACTTTATTTCCGTCATAATCTAGGCCTATACCATCTACTATTACATTGCCATTTTTATAAATCTTGTTGTTGAAGGTCTCTGAATATCCGTCCTTAATCTTAGCATTCTCATTACTAGGATCAACTCCATAAGCATCTTCAAAACTTAAAGTCTTCTCACCAGCTAACATATGTTTACTTCTTGTATAGATATGATCGTGACCGTTAAGGACAATATCAATTCCATTATCATTAAAAATCTTAACTAGTTCTTTTCTTCTTTCTATTATATCAAGGTCAGAAGTATGAGTTGCTGTTGAGTATGGGGCATGATGGAAAGATACTACCTTCCAAGAGAATTTAGCATTTCTTTTACCTTCAGCTTCCTTAATTGCTTTTTCTATAAATTCTTTGTGTTCATTAGAATTTGTATTGTTAGAGTTTAAATTAATGAAAAGTGTATCGCCATATGTGTAGTAGTAATCTCCAGGAACATATGTCAAACTACCATCTTCGTTGTTTTTAGTAAAAGAGCCAAGTTCTGATACATTTGGCAAGTAGAAATGATCTCTGAATACGGTATTTTGTTGATTGTCGTCGTTTTTATCCATATATGTTTCATGGTTTCCAGTAACTGTAGAAAAGATTCTTTCCCTAAACATATCATGATCTAGGAAGCTATCGTATTCTCCCTCATATCCTGCAATCTCTACATTATCTCCCATAGAAAAGTAAAAATGTGGATCCATCTTCATAGCCCTATCTATTGCCTTAGCAAAGTCTATTTTATCTTGGTCTACCTTTGCCTGGGTGTTTTTATTTAAGCCCTTAGAATCCCAAACACTATCACCTGATCCAATTTGAGGATCCCCAAAGTAGGCTAAGGAAAATTCGTTGTTTTCGCCAAGAGCTTTGGTCTTTAATGTGTAAGTATCGCTAGTGTATGAAGGTGTTTTGATATAGTATGTGTATGTATTTCCTGCTAATATATCCAAGACAACAGTATGAGACATATATCCTTTAGAATCGCCTGTTTGATATACTCGTGAAGCTTTATAAGTTTTCCCATCAAAGACTAGATAACTTTGACTGCTCAAATCATTTCTTACAAAGTAAGTTATAGCGATTTGATTTTCATTATCTCCATTATTAACTACTATATCTTTGATTGGATCTGTATTTTCTCTAAGGTTGTTTCCTGCGTAAGCTCCATCCTTTTTACCATACTCTCCCTTAGTCTCTTCTAGCTTTTCTTTAACTTCAGAATCTATATTTGTAACATTTTTATCTTCTCCAAATGTATCTCTTTCAGTTTCTGTCGCCCTATTGAACTTATTAGTTCCATCAACTTCTCTAATATTTTTCTCATTTTTTTCAAATAATACTTCGTCATCTTCTGGTATGTCAGCCTTATAGTTGTTATAATCGTTGATAAAGTTAGATAGATCATCTATCTCTTCATCTGATAGGTTAGATACTTCAGTTATTTCATTTGTATTTGTTGTTAAATTTTCCTCATCTGCTCTAACATTTGTACAAAGGGCAGTTGATGAAATAGCACTTATCATCAAGGCAACAATTAGTTTATTGGATTTCATAATTCCTCCTTTATTATCTATACATATATTCTAGTATTCAAATATTATATAGATAATAAAGTTTTGTAAGAAATATGTTAAACTCCAAATCAAAAAACTTGCGCTAATTTAAAAGCACAAGTTATAATTAATCTTTATGTAAGCAAATCGGGCACAAGCCCCTGTATATCACTTCTACATTATCTATTTCGTATTCATTAAGCTCCTTTGGGTATTCTAAATCATCAACATCCAAATCTTCTATTAAGCCGCAAGACTCACAGATGAAATGGCCGTGATTAGTCTTTTTAAACTCATATCTCTTACTCGACATATTGAAATCAAGTTCCTTGACTAGTTTATGCTTAACCAATAGATTTAGGGTATTATATACCGTCGCCTGACTTATAACCGGATCCACTTTCTTTAAATCCTTATAGATTGTATCTGCCGTAGGATGGATAGGATGCATTATAAGATAATCCAATATCAGTAGCCTTTGGTGAGAAACTCTTATATTGTGCTTAGCCAAAAGCTCTCTGAGTTTGGGTAATCTTTGATTGTATTCTTCATTTCTCAACTCATTAATAATCTTTTCCACCATTTGCCTCTTTCTAATATTAGAATTATTCTATAATACTAATATACTTATGTTTTGCAAGTTGTCAAATAAAGCAAAAGAAAAGACCCTCACAGAGGGCCCTTTTACTTAAATAGATTAAGCAAGTTCTACTTCAGCGCCTGCTTCTTCTAGTTTAGCTTTTAGTTCTTCAGCTGCATCTTTAGCAACGCCTTCAGCTACTGCTTTTGGAGCTGCATCTACTAGTGCCTTAGCATCTTTTAGTCCAAGTCCAGCTGCATCTTTAACAACTTTGATTACGTTGATCTTAGCTGATCCTGCTGATTTAAGAATTACGTCGAATTCTGTTTTTTCAGCTGCTGCTGCTTCGCCTGCGCCAGCTGCTGCTGCTGGAGCTGCTGCTACTGCTGCTTGAGCTGTTACGTCAAATTCTTCTTCGATTGCTTTTACTAGGTCAGATAGTTCTAGTACTGTAAGTTCTTTGATTTCTTCTAATAGGTTTGTTACTTTTTCGCTTGCCATTATTATATTCTCCTTTAATATTTATATTTTATTATTCGCCTGCTTGTTCTTTTTTCTCACGTACTGCATCAAGAGCAAAGGCAATCTTTGCAACTGTGTTGTTAAGATCTCCTGCAAGTGTTCTAATTGGTGCTTGTAATACGTTAGCTAGCATTGAGTGAAGTGCTTCAGTTGTTGGTAATGTAGCAATAGCCATCATTTGTTCACCAGTTTGGAAGTTTCCTTCTACTACTCCTGCTTTAAGAACTAATTTTTCTTTTTCTTCATCGCCTTCTTTTGTATAGTCTACTGCTACTTTAGGTCCGTTAACTAAATCTTCATTTGAGAAGATTAGTGCGTTTGATCCTTTAAGTTCGTCTATGAGCTCATCATATCCTAACTCTTGGAAGGCAAATCTCATCATTGTGTTCTTGTAAACTTTGTATTCAGCATTTTTCTCTCTGAACTTGTTACGTAGGTCTGTAATTTCTTTTACATCCATACGATCAAATCCAACTAATGTTACTGATTGTGCGCTTTCGATTTTCTCTTTAATTTCCTTTACGACTTCTTGTTTAGCTGCTATAGCTTTCTCGCTCACTCTTTCACCTCCTATAGGCTTTGGTAGGTATAAAAAATCCCCACGTTAGGCAGATTAATCCTGCCTACATCGGTGGGGATGTAGATTCTTCTTCCCACCTATACGCAATAATTAAACATTTCTGTCTGCGTAGTCTTTGGTAGCCTGTTTATTTGACTTATTTATTATATCACAAAATAAATTTTTTGCAAATTTATTTTTCAACTAAATCCATAGCTCTTGCTGGAGATAATTTGATTCCAGGTCCCATAGTTGATGCAAGAGTAACTGATTTCATGTATTTACCCTTTGCAGCAGCTGGTCTTGCTTTTGCAACAGCTGTTAGTAAGCTTCTGATGTTCTCAGCTAGTTTTTCTTTTCCAAAAGATACTTTTCCTGTTGGTACATGAATAAGGTTAGCCTTGTCTGTTCTGTATTCTACCTTACCAGCTTTGATTTCTTCGATAGCTTTTTTAACATCTGGTGTAACAGTTCCAGTCTTTGGGTTTGGCATTAGACCTTGTGGTCCAAGTACTCTACCAAGTCTACCTACAACTGCCATCATGTCAGGGGTTGCTACTACAACGTCAAAGTCTAGCCATCCTTCATTTTGGATCTTAGCTGCTAGGTCTTCTCCACCTGCATAGTCAGCGCCTGCTGCTAATGCTTCGTCGATTCTGTCTTCTTTAACGAAAGCTAGAACCTTTTGAGTTTTACCAGTTCCGTGAGGAAGGATTACTGTTCCTCTTACTTGTTGGTCAGCGTGTCTGCTGTCTACTCCAAGTGAGAAATGTAATTCTACTGTTTCGTCAAACTTAGCGCTTGCTGTTTTTTCAATTATATCTAAAGCTTCGTCTAGTGTGTATTCTTTTGCTGAATCGAAAGATTTTTTCGCTTCAATATATCTTTTTCCTCTTTTAGCCATTTAATTCCTCCTGTGGTCTACGATTTATATCTCCCACTAATCTTCTACAGTAACTCCCATACTTCTTGCTGTTCCAGCTATCATGCTTACAGCTGCTTCTAAGCTAGCTGCGTTAAGATCTTGCATTTTTGTCTTTGCAATTTCTTCAAGTTGGCTTCTCTTGATTGAACCAACCTTGTTCTTGTTTGGTTCTCCTGAACCTTTTTGAAGATTGATAGCTTTTTTGATTAATACTGGTGCTGGTGGTGTTTTTGTAATAAAGTCAAATGTCCTATCCGCATAAATAGTCATTTCTACCGGTATTATCATTCCAGCTTGGTCTGCTGTCTTTGAATTAAATGCTTGCACGAATTCCATGATGTTGATTCCGTGTGGTCCGAGTGCTGTACCTACTGGTGGTGCTGGAGATGCAGCTCCTGCTGGTACTTGTAATTTAACTAATGCTTTTACTTCTTTATCTGCCATTTTTACCTCCTTGTGGTTTTTGCGGGCAAAGCCCTCCCACTAACTTCGACAGTTACTAAATAATTTCGATATCTGTAAAATCTAGATCTATAAGAGTATCTCTACCAAACATATCTACAAAAGCTTTGATAGATCCTTTTTCCTTATCAACTTCTTCAACCTTGGCTACGAATCCTTCAAATGGACCGCTTATGATATTTACATCATCGCCAACATTGACATTGATATTTAGTATTGGTGCCTCATCTTTTACTCCGAACTTTCTAACTTCTGCTGGAGTTAGGGCAACTGGTTTTCCATCTGGTCCTACAAAGCCTGTAACACCTTGGGTATTTCTAATGATATACCAGCTTTTGTTGGTGATATTCATCTTAACCATTACATATCCTGGAAAAAGCTTTCTAGTTTTTACCTTTTTAGTATCATTTTTTACTTCAACATACTCTTCTGTTGGTACAGTTACTTCTAAGATATCAGGGTTTTGTTCATTGTCAATCATCATTTGAATCTTGTCATTGACTCTGTTTTCATAGCCTGTGTAGGTATGAACTACATACCATCTGGCATTTTCCTTGATAGCTTCTAAGTCCCTATCCTTAGATTCTTCTGTTGAAATTTCTTTATCTTCTGATAAATTTTCTTCTTCTTTGTTTTCTGAGAAATCGTAAGAATCTGTCATTTCACACCTACATTATAGTTTGAAGTAGGAATTGGAATACTTGATCAAGTAGCCAAATTGCCAAAGCTGTTACAGCTGAGATTGCAATTACTATCCAAGAATACTCAAATGCGGTCTTCTTTGTTGGCCATTGAATCTTCTTAAATTCTCTTGATACACCAGAAAAGAAAGAATCCTTTTTCTTAGCCATATTTGCTCCTACTTTGTTTCTCTGTGAACAGTGTGTTTTTTACAGAATGGGCAATATTTTTTTAGCTCTAATCTTTCGCTATGATGTTTTTTGTTTTTTGTTGTATCATAGTTTCTGTTTTTGCATTCTGTACATTCCATTTTTACTTTATCTGCCATAAAACACCTCCTATTAATTTATACGGATACTTCCATACAAGGTATGATAGTACCACCTTTAGACGGTTTTGTCAAAGATTTTTATTGGTTTTGTGAGAGTTTTTCATAGAATTTTTTCCTTCTTTCTATAAGAAACTTTCTTATATCATCTAAGTCATGGTTGGAAAAGATCTGGTCCTCATAATCTAATAGGATATCTTCTATATCCTCTAGCTCAAAAACTCCCCCATCATACATATTTCCTAGAAGATTTTCATCCTTATCATAGTAGACCTTGGGAGGATAATCTATAAGCTTTGAGGTATCCACGGCTATGAAAGACTCTCTTGCATAAACTTTATTTCCAACGACGAGAACAGCTTCCTTTATATCTATTTCTCTTCCCGTCCTAAAATCCTTCATTATATACTTAGACCCAAATCTTTAATTTTTTCTACAATTTCGTTAACAGCTTCTTCTGCACTTTTTTCTGTTTCAGCCTCAACCATAACTCTGATAAGGGGTTCAGTTCCGCTTTTTCTAACTAAGACCCTACCGCTGTCTTGTAATTTTTCCTCTACTTCTTCTATTTTCGCTTGAACTTCTTTGTTCCCTAGGGTTTCTTCCTTATCATTTACCTTCACATTGACAAGCTTTTGTGGATAGATTTTCAAGTCTCTTCTTAGGCTTGCAATATCTGTTTTTTCTTCAATCATAGCTTCCATTAGCTTAAGAGATGTTAGGATTCCATCACCAGTGTTGGCAAACTTCTTATAAATGATATGACCAGATTGCTCACCACCTAGTTCATAACCATTTTCATCCATACAGGCATGAACGTATTTATCACCTACATCAGTTTTTACATAGTCGATTCCTAACTCGTCAAAGGCCTTGTATAATCCGATATTACTCATCACTGTAGTTACAACAGTATTGGAGTTTAAAGAGCCTTCTTTTTTCATGTGTTTAGCAGATATATAAAGGATGGAATCTCCATCGATTACTTCCCCCTTATTATCAACTGCTATACATCTATCAGCATCTCCATCAAAGGCAAAACCAATATCAAGATTATTTTCTATTACAAATTTTTGGAGATTTTCTATATGGGTTGATCCTGCGTCCTTGTTGATATTATATCCATTTGGATCAGCATTTATCACAAAGGTATCTGCTCCTAGGGCATCATAGACAGGTTTTGCTATAGTAAAGCTTGCTCCGTTTGCACAGTCAAGTCCCACCTTGATTCCCTCAAAAGATCTAGTTACTGTTTGGATAAGATAAGCAATATATCTATTTCTTCCTCCGATAAAGTCAACAGTTCTTCCTATATTTTCATCAGTGGCAAGGTCGATGTCTTCGATATCACTATCTATATATTTTTCTAACTCTTCTAGGAAAGAGTCTTCCATCTTCTCTCCTTCCCTGTTGATAATCTTGATACCATTGTCATAGTAAGGGTTGTGGCTTGCTGTTATCATTATTCCACAATCAAAGTCTTCTGTCTTTGTAATATAAGAAACAGAAGGAGTAGGTGTTACGTGCATGAGGTGGGCGTTTGAGCCTGATGAAGTGATTCCTGCAGAAAGAGCAGCCTCATACATATAAGAACTTCTCCTTGTATCCTTACCTATAAGGATTTTTCCATTTCCATTTTTATTTTTTGAGAAGTAATCTCCAATAAATCTTCCTATTTTAAAAGCATGATATACATTAAGGGTCTTGTTAGCTTCTCCCCTAAATCCATCTGTACCAAAATATTTCATATATGTCTCCTTTATCTACTTTGAGTAAATTCTTCCTAAATATTATACCCTTTCAATAAATAAGAAAAAATTTGGGTAGTTATTATATAAGGAGGAATAGATGAGTTTTAAGAATTTGAATAATGAAAAATTGTATATAAATGGAGAATATATAGAAAGCAAGTCCAATAAATGGATTGAAGTAGAAAATCCTGCAACAGGAGAAATAATAGGAAAAGTACCTAAGGCAACTGATAGGGAGATAAATCTTGCATGTGAGTCTGCCTATAAGGCCTTTGAGGAATTTTCCAAGACTAGCCTTGATGAGAGAATTTCTTATATAGAAAAGTTTAAGAACTGGCTAGTAGATCATGAGGAAGAAATAATGGATACAATCCTTAAAGAGCTTGGAGTTCCTATAAAAATTTCTAAGCCTGGTCAGTTCGATAAGCAAATCCAAAGGATAGATACCTTTATCGACCAAGCAAGATTAATAGATTACAAGATTGAAATGAATGGAGGCTTCGTAAGGATGGAGCCAATCGGAGTTGTAGCAAGCCTTACTCCTTGGAATTATCCTTTAGGTCAAATCATAATGAAGGTAATTCCTGCAATACTAATGGCTTGCCCTGTAGTAGAAAAGCCAGCCTCAGATACACCTCTTACAGCGTATTTCGTCGCCAAGGCCTTTGATGAGATAGGTCTTCCTAAGGGAGTCTTCAATCTCATAACAGGATCTGGTTCCGAAGTTGGAGATATATTAAACACAAATCCTAATGTAGCTATGGTATCCTACACGGGAAGCCTTGCCGGTGGATCAGCTTCTGCCAAAAATGCCATGGATACTGCAAAGAAAGTTGTCCTAGAGCTTGGTGGAAAATCTCCAGCAGTTTTCGTTAAAGGATGCAGTAAGGAAGACGGGGTCAAGCAAGTCCTCGACAGGGTCTATCTAAATGTAGGTCAAACCTGCTCTTGCCTATCCAGAGCAATCATTACCGAAGATATCTACGACGAAGTTCTAGAAGAATTTCTAAGGCAATATGATAATTACCCAGTTGGAAATCCAGATGATAAGGCCACTGTTGTAGGCACACTTTCAAGTAAGAAACAATTCGACAAAGTTAAATCCTACATCGAAGAAGGTATCAAAGAAGGTGCCAAGCTTATAAGAGGAGAAGTTCCTAGTGAAAGTGAAGTGGGTTATTATGTAAAACCTGCTATATTTAATGATGTCAAGCCAGGTATGAAAATCCACGATGAAGAAATCTTTGGACCGGTTCTATCTATAATTAAGGTTAAGGATAAGAAGGAAGCAATCGAAGTTGCCAATGCAGTAGACTTCGGCCTATCTTCGGCAGTTTTTGGCGATGAAAAGGAAGCTTTAGATATAGCATATGAAATAAAGGCTGGAGATGTCTATGTTAACTCCTTTGGAGGTAGCTCAGAACTCCCATTTGGAGGATACAAGCAATCCGGAATCGGCAGAGAAGGAGGAAGATTTGGCCTAATGGAATATCTAGAGCCAAAGTCAATCCACACAGCTTAGTTAACAAGAGAGGGTTTCATCCCTCTTTTTTATTTGCTATAATTAATATATGAAGAAATTAGATTATTTACCAAGGACAAATATTAAAATGATACATGTCGATAGGTCTTACTCCTTTGGAGTGGACTCCATAATACTGGGAGATTTCGCCAAAATGAGGAAGGATAAAGTAGCTCTTGACATAGGAGCAGGATCTGGCGTCCTTTCTTTTCTCACAAACTCCCTCTATGAGCTTAAGAAGGTCTATGCAGTCGAGATTCAAAAGAAAAAGGCTGATTTACTTAGAGAAAATATTGCCTTAAATAATATAGAAAATATAGAGCTTATAAACGATAACCTAAACAATATCAATTTTGAGGAAAATTTTCTCGATTATATAATAACCAACCCACCCTACTATAAAATCACCGACAATATAGGAAATAAGGAAGAGGAATTTCTTATATCTAGGCAGGAAAAATACTTGAAGCTAGAAGATATATTCGCCTTTGCCAACAAGACCCTCAAGGATAAGGGCAAGCTATTTATGATTCATAAGCCTGAGAGGATGGTCGAGATTTTCAATAAGTCGGGCAATCTCAAGCCTAAGAGAGTCCGATTTGTAGAATCAAGAGTCTACGAAAAACCGCAGTTTATCCTGATAGAATTTGTAAAAAATGCAAGAGATGGGCTAAAGATAGAAGATCCTTTAATTATCTATGAAGGAAAAACCTACTCAAAAAAGATGAAAGAGATAAATGATCTAGACTAAGGAGGTCTTATGGATTATCAAATATATTTTGTACCAACACCAATCGGCAACCTAGAAGATATGACAATTAGAGCTATTAACGTCCTTAAAGAAGTCGACGTGATAGCTTGTGAAGACACTAGAGAATCTAGAAAGCTTTTAAATTACTACGATATAGATAAGAAACTTACCTCCTACCATAAGTTTAACGAATCATCTAAGTCTATCGATATAATCGAAAATATAAAAGATGGAAAAACCTACGCAGTAATAACTGACCAAGGCATGCCAGGTATATCTGATCCCGGCCACATCCTCATCAAAAAATGTATAGAAGAAGAAATAACATACACTATCCTTCCTGGAGCAAGTGCCATAATCACAGCCCTAGTAGGATCAGGCCTAGACAATGACAAGTTTTCCTATTATGGTTTTATACCGAAAAAGTCAGCAGATAAAAAAGTATTTTATGAGAATCTAAAAACTGAGGAAAAAACCTCTATTATCCTGGATACTCCCCATAATTTTGAAAATACCCTAGCTGATTTTAAAAAACTTTTCCCTAAGAGGAGACTTGCTATCGCAAGAGAACTTACTAAGAAATTCGAAGAATATAGGCAAAGCCTAATAGCTGATATAAATACAGAAGATGTGACCTTGAAGGGAGAATTTGTCCTAATCCTTGAAGGATGCGAAAAAAAAGAAGAATCAGTCGAAGCCTACAAGGATAAAATATTAAAATCTCTAGATGAAGGCAAGCGCACCAAGGAGATCGTAAAAGAAATCAAGAAAAAATCAAATCTTGGCAAAAACGAAATCTACGATTATGTATTGGAGCTTAGCAAATGAGAAGAAAAGATAGACAAAGGGATAGGCTCTTCGCCCAAAAAATAATAGATAAAGCAAGCTTCGGTGTAATGACTGTCGGTAAAAGCGGCTACTCTATTCCCCTTACATTTGTACGAGACGGTGATTATCTTTACTTTCATGGAGCAAAAATAGGACTTAAAAATAGCCTCCTAGAAAAAGAAGCTAATGTAAGGATAGTCTTTGTAGGAGATAATTACTTGCCCGATCCAATTAGCCATGAGGAGATTATGGAAAACCATAAAAAGCTCGCCAAGCTTTTTACCTTAAAATACGAATCTGCAATAGTAGAGGGGACTTGCTCTTTAATAGAAGATAAAAAAGAAAGGGACCTTGCCCTTACTCTTATATGTAAGAAATTCTATCCAGATCTTGATGAGTATATAAAAATGGCAGTTGATATGAATGGGGATTTAACATCTTCTTATAAGATAGAAATAAAGAAAATTTGCGGAAAATCAAATATAAATTAGGGGACTTTCGTCCCCTTTTGAATTATAAAATATTCATAAGCTCATCTATAGAATTAATCTTATAGGTTGCTTTCTCGCTTTCATGGGCTTTTCCATAACCGTAGCTTGCAAAGACGGTTTTTTGATTGTTCTCAAAGCCTGCCATTATATCCTCATACCTATCTCCTACCATGATATAATCGCTTTTGACATTTTCTCTTAGAATCCTATACTTATCTATAAAATCAAAGTCTTCACCTACTAGATATTTGGAGAAGTAATCGTCTAGCTTATAGACTCTTCTCGCCTCATCCATATAGGCTCTTAGGCACTTACTTAGGATGTATAAGTCGTATTTTCCTTTTAGATAGTTAAGAGTTTTATAAGAGTTTTCGTAAAGTGCCCCAGTTTTTGATAAGTTTTCTCTAATTCTTTTGCCATTTAGCTCTATCAGGTGGTCCTTGTTTGAATCATCCTTTAGAATATCATCCCAGCAGGCCTTTGGGCTCATGCCTATATATTTCTTGTAGTCAACACTTTTGGGGTCGATCCCAAGCTCTCTTAAGGTTGTGTAGAGAGCCTCTTTGTAGACTAATTCAGTCTTGTGAATGGTTCCATCAAAGTCAAAGATGACTATCATAAGATATCCATTAGATTTGCCATCTCGATTGCTGCAAGAGCTGCTTCGCTTCCCTTATTGCCTGCCTTAACACCAGATCTTTGGAGGGCTTGGTCTATGGTATCTGCTGTAATTACTCCAAATATTACCGGCTTATCACTTTCAAGACTAACATTGGCAACTCCCTTCGATACTTCTGCACAAACATAGTCAAAGTGAGGAGTATCTCCACGGATAACCGCTCCAAGGCAGATTACTGCATCGTATTCGTCCTTTTTGGCAAGTTTTTTGGCAACTAGAGGAATCTCGAAGGCTCCTGGAACCCTAATTAAATCGATGTTTTCTTCCTTAGTATCGTGTCTTTTCAAGGTGTCAAGACAACCTTCAACCAGCCTATCTGTTACAAAATGGTTGAATCTTGCAACCAATACTGCATATTTTTTGTCATTTGAAATTAAATTAGCACTAAACTCACGCATTTTCTCTCTCCTTAAATTCTTCTAGTTCGTGACCCATTCTCAAAGCCTTTATTTCTAGATATTTCCTATCTGTTTCGTTTGATTTTATCTCTATAGGGCATCTGGACTCTACTTTTATTCCGTATTCTTCTAGTTGATTTATTTTATCAGGGTTGTTTGTCATAAGCTTAACTGATTTTACCCCAAGCCTATCGAGCATTTCTGAAGCGATCTTATAGTCTCTCATATCTTCAGGAAATCCTAGTTTAAGATTAGCATCTACTGTATCGTAGCCGTGCTCTTGAAGCTCGTAAGCCTTAAGCTTGTTAAATAGTCCTATGCCTCTACCCTCTTGTCTTAGGTAAAGAAGGACACCTTCGCCATTTTCTTCTATATTTCTTAGGGCCTTGTGAAGCTGGCTACCACAGTCACATCTTCTTGAGCCTAGAACATCTCCTGTTAGGCATTCAGAGTGAATTCTTGTGAGAACGCCGCTCTTTTTGATATCTCCCTTGGTGATTGCTATATGCTCTTTGCCAGTTTTTCTATCAAGGAATCCATAAGCCTTGAAGCTTCCGTATTCACTAGGAAGATTTACAGGATTAGTTGATATTACATCTACTTCTAGGCTCTTCCTATACTCCTTAATCTCACTAACTGTTGTCACCTTTAGATTTAGTTTCTCGGCAAGTTTTAGGAGGTCATCTCCCCTCATCATATGGCCATCATCTGCCATAATCTCACAACAAAGCCCTACTTCTTTAAGTCCTGCAAGTCTTAAAAGATCAACTGTCGCTTCTGTATGACCGTCCCTTTCGAGGACTCCTCCGTCTTTGGCAACTAGGGGAAATACATGGCCTGGTCTTCTAAAGTCACAAGCCTCAGAGTCTTCAGATGCAAGAGCTCTTATTGTATCGGCTCTTTCAAATGCTGATATTCCTGTACTTGTGTCTACATGGTCTACTGAAACAGTAAAGGCTGTTTCGTGATTGTCTGTGTTTTGAACAACCATAGGATTTAGAGAAAGTCTTTGGGATACTTCCTTACCAATAGGAGTACATATAAGTCCCTTTGCATAAGTTGCCATGATATTTATCATCTCTCCTGTGACATTTTCTCCAGCACAGATCATATCACCTTCATTTTCCCTATCCTCGTCGTCAGTAACTAGGATTATTTCGTTTCTTTTAAGTGCTTCTAAGGCTTCTTTAACTCTATTCATCTATAATAGACCCAAAAGTGAGTCTCTATCCTCCTTTTTTTCGCTTCTATTTAACTTTTCAACTATCCTTGATAGGATATCAGTTTCTAGATTTACTAAATCTCCAGCCCTTCTATTTTTAAGATTCGTCCTAATGAGGGTCTCTGGTATAAGTGAAACTTCAAATATATCGTCTTGTTCGTAAGATACTGTAAGAGATATGCCATCAATGGCGATAGATCCCTTGTTTACGATATATTTTCCAATTTCTCTAGTAGTTTTAAATCTATAGACGTTTTTATTAATCGAAATAAGTCTTCCTACTCCATCCACATGACCTTGGACTATGTGACCGTCTAGTCTATCAGAAAATCTTAGAGCTCTTTCGAGATTGACCTCCTTTCCCAGAAGACTCCTATCAAACTTAGTCTTCTTAAGAGATTCATTCATTATATCGGCCTTGTAGTAGGAATCCGTCATCTCAGTAACTGTAAGGCAAACCCCGTCAGTCATTATCGAATCACCTAGCCTTGTATCTTCAAGTACCCTAAGGCAAGAAATTTTAATTTCGACTGTATCCGATTTTTGCTTAAATTCCTTAACTACGCCCAATTCTTCAGCTATTCCTGTAAACATTATTTACCTCAAACATTACATCAGATCCAAATCTTTTGATATCATCAATAGAAAATCTCTTTGAATCTTTTATGAATCTCGCCCCTTCTCCTATAAAGGCAGACCTTGAATCCACACCGGATACGATTATTGGAGCCATAAACTGATAGATTTTATCTACTAGGTCTTCTTCTAGGAAGGAGTTATTTACGACAGATCCTCCTTCTACAAGAACTGATCCGATATTTCTCTCGTAAAGGATTCTTAACATATCTTTAAGATCAACTCTGCCATCTTTTTCCTTAAATCTTATAATTTCTGCATTTATATCTATATCTTTATTAGAAATTGTTGCAATATAAGTTTTTTTATCCAAATTTTCCTTAAAGACTTCGTAATCTTTATCTATGTCAAGCTTATCAGAAAGGATAATTCTATATGGATTAACCCCTCCTTCAATCCTTGAAGTAAGCCTTGGATTATCCTGCCTTAGGGTGTTTGCTCCAACTAAGATTGCGTCATACTCGCTTCTAAGTTTGTGGACATAGGCCCTAGATTCTTCATTTGTAATCCACATAGAATCAAAAGATCCTGTGGCGATTTTCCCATCCAGGCTTTGAGCATATTTTAAAGTTACTAGAGGTCTATTATTTTCCATATTGAAGAAAAACTTCTCATTTAATTTCCTTCCTTCATCCTCTAGGACTCCAGTAATGACCTCAATACCAGCTTTTCTTAATTTGCTAAGACCGTCCACCTTAGGATTTGTATCAAGATTTGCGATAACAACCCTTTTTACCTTTCTTCTTATGACTTCATCAACACAAGGAGGATGCTTGCCAAAGTGAGAGCAAGGCTCAAGGTTTACTATAAGAGTAGCGCCTTCTGCGCTTTCCTTAAGATTATTAAAGCAATCGATTTCTGCATGATCATCGTAAAAGCTTTTATGATAGCCTTTCGCTATTATTTGACCGTTTTTTATAAGAATTGCTCCAACCATAGGATTTATCAAAACCTTTCCACTTCCCTTGCGAGCTAGGTCGAAACATTCTCTCATTAAGTTATCATAATTCATTCCTTCTCCTTTTGGAGACTAAAAAAAGCCCCCTTTCAGGGACTTCGAATTTATAAATATGCAAAATAAGCATAGAAAAACTCTTCTTTCATCCAGACTATACTGTCGGTATCGGAATTTCACCGATTCGGCTTTCGCTCGCAGACTTTACTGCCGGTGGAGACTTGCACTCCGCCCTGAAGATTAAATTTATTATTAACTCAATATTAGTATAAGCCATTGTAGAAGTTTTGTCAAGAGTTTTTTGAATTTTTATGTAATATTTTAGGAAAACTTGTATTTATAAATGTTTTCCATGAAATAAATTCTAATAATAATGGCTCTTTGTCAAATCGTGTTGGTAAATAATAATC
>NZ_JAPJPG010000032.1 GCF_030825785.1 Anaerococcus sp. | reverse complement strand
CCAAAATTCCTAAAAAAGGAATCATATCATTTATCAAATCGGCAGGCATTACTGCTTATAGAAATTCTCTAAAGCTTTCAAAGGAAAAGGGAATAAAATCTATAGCCTTTCCTTTAATTTCTGCAGGTATTTATGGATTTCCAGAAAAAGATGCGTTTTTTGTAGCAAAAAGAACAATCGATGAATTTTTAAAAGATAATGAAATGGAAGTTTATCTTTCTACTTTTGTAAAAGATATCCTGTCTTTAATTATGGGATAGGAAAAAGGGAGATAAAAAATTGAAAAAAATAATTTTTCCCGGTATAAATATTATTGTAGAAAATTTACAAATAATTACCCGAGGAGGTAAAATATGAAAATCTTTGAATCAATAAAAAATAGATGGGAAAAATTCTTGAAAAATCTAGCAAAAGAAAATAAAAAATCTTTTGGAAATGAAAGATTAGATTGTTGTTCATTGAACAAAAGAGAATATAAATAAAGAAAAAAATGACCTCGGCGGTGACTGAACTGACCCCCAAAAGTTAGATCTAAAAACTAACTTAAGGAGGTCATTTTTTTAATGGCAAAATATAGCCCAAACTTCCTTACTTGCTTTACTCTTACTATACCCGTAAACGTTAGCATTTACACTAATAGGGCGAAGCTTTCCAGCTCTATTAAAGTCTTTATATAGCTGCCTTTGCCTTTGTAATCTGACCTGGGCTATTAGCTTGCTTGCGGCAATGTATACTAAGAGAAGGTCTACCCTTTAGTGTAGAATTACCTCAATATAGCGAAAAAACTCTTAAGGCTATGGCAGTGGCTAAGATAATATCTTCTAGCGAAGAAACGCTTTCCTATTCATCAATTGATGATTTAAAGAAAGCACTTCTCTCTGACTAATGTATAGGATAAAATTTACTAATACATTCAAGAAGTCCTATAAGCGTGCCGTAAAACGTGGCTTAGATATCTCTCTTTTAGATAAGGTTATCGAGAAATTATCTAAGGGCCATACACTAGAGGCTAAATACAAAAACCATGAGCTTAAGGGTAAGTATCAATGATTTAATGAATGTCATATAAAACCTGACCGGTTATTGATATATCTAATAGAAGACGATATCCTAACTCTTACCCTAGTTGATACAGGTAGTCACTCAGATTTATTCGACCTATAGGCCATCTTTGGTATGGCTTTTTAAATTGCTAATTTATTCCCCTAATGTACATAATTAGAGAACACAAAAAGCGACTGTAACACTGCAGTCTCCTAAATCTTCTTGATTATTTAGATTATATTTAATTCTTTTCTCAAAGCATCCTGTAATAACATTGAAAAATTGATGTTATTCTCAATTCCAGCTTCATTAAGATAACTTGGAATTGATAATGTTTTTTTGACCGTTTTTCTGCTAGATTTTTTTACATAATCAGTTAAATCTAGGGATACATAATTTTTGAAGCTACCCTCATATGAAAAGTATTCTTCATCGTCCTGATCTAGCTTTACCCCAATGTCATTTATATTAGAGGCTTTAGGAATATCTTTAGATTTAGTGTAGTATTCAAACAAGTATGTCCCTAGAGCATCTTGAGCCATTTTGAAGGCATCATCAATACTATCACCACATGATATACATCCTTCTAAATCTGGAAAAATTACTGTATAAGCTTCGCTATCTTTTTCTTTTAAAAATAAAGCTGGGTAATTTACAAACATACAATCACTCCTAGTAAGTATTTTATGGTAAGGAGGGGCTATTTAAGCCCCGCTTGTTTCAAGATTACATGCTCAGTTCCTTTAGGTAGGTCCTTGCCTCCATGATCGGGAACTATTGTAATCCTGCCATTCTTAAAGTTTTTGAACTTCTTATGTGAACCATCCCCAGATGGTATATAAGTAAATCCATTTTTCTTTAAGAGCTTAATCATCTGCTTTGACGTCTTCGGCATATGATTTCCTCCTTACACTTATATTATACGTATCATTACGTGTTATTCAATTTATATCTTAAATTTCTTTACTATTTTTAAAAAACTCCAATTCTCTATATAACAGATATTACAGATTTCTTTTATTCAGTTCATCTTTCAGCCTAAACAAGCTAATATTTCACTACTAATCTGCCAAATAATATCTAGATTTTAAAAAATATCTCTTCAAAATATTGACAAGAAATATATATCTTAGTAAAATTACTAACAGTGTTAGCTAAAGGAGTTTTTATGGATGATAATTTAGTTGAAAGATTGATTACAAGTTTGTATAAAATAGGCCACGGTGGGTCTAGCAAGAAGTTAAATAATTCGGTTAGGGGCGAGAATATGGCCCTTGCTTTAATTAGCAAGAATAAAGGGTCTACCTACCCTAAGGATATAGAGGAAAACATGGGGATCTCTAGTGCGAGAGTTGCTAAGATTATCAAGGGACTTGAAGAGAAAAAGCTCGTCATAAGAAAACCCGACAGTAAAGATAAGAGAAAAACTATTGTAAATCTTACCGATCGAGGAAAAAGATGTGAGAATCTTAGAAAAGATAAGATAAATTTCGCTCTTTCCACAATGCTAGAGCTTTTAGGAGAAGAAGATGGGGCCGATTTTGTAAGAATAATAGAAAAAATTGAAAAGTCGATGCCTGAAATAAGAAAAATGTGTGAAAAAGAATTTGGAGATTCAGCTTATGATAAAGATTTTTAAGTATTTAAACAAAAAACAAGGCCTTCAAATACTAGTAAGCCTACTTTTGATAGTGGCTTCTGTGTATTTGGACCTAAAGATTCCTGATTATATGGCAAAGATTACCATGTATGTCCAAACCCCTGGCCACAGTGTAAGCGAGATTATAGGAGAAGGTAAATGGATGATCCTTGCTGCCTTGGCCTCTCTCTTATCAACAGTCCTAGTGGGCTACCTATCTAGTGTAATCTCTTCGTCCTTCTCAAGAGACCTTAGATCGAGACTTTTTGCCAAGGTGGAATCTTTCTCTCAAAAGGACATCAATGAGTTTTCGACAGCAAGTCTTATAACAAGATCGACCAACGACATCACCCAAATCCAAATGGTGATTGTAATTGGCCTACAGATCCTAATCAAGGCTCCAATCATGGCTATTTGGGCCATTACAAAAATCTATAACAAGGGCTTTGAGTGGACTGTTGCCACAGCTATCACTGTTATTATCCTTATGGTTTTTGTGGCTATCGTTATGATTTTGGTTATGCCTAAGTTTAAGATAATGCAGACTTTAACTGATAATATCAACAGGGTCCTAAGGGAGAACTTGACAGGGCTTTCTGTAGTAAGGGCCTACAATTCCGAAAGCTACAGGGAAGATAAATTTACCGAGGCCAATAAAGAGTTGACCCAGACCCAACTTTTTACAAGTAAGCTAATGGCGACACTCTTTCCTACAATTAACCTTGCCATGTCTATCTTAACTCTTGTGATTTATTTTATAGGGGCAGGACTTATCAGCGGAGCTGGTCTTATGGACAAATACAGCCTATTTTCCGATATGGTCGTATTTTCTTCCTACGCTATGCAGGTTATCATGTCCTTTATGATGATGAGTATGATTTTTATTATGCTACCAAGGGCGGAAGTTTCTGCAAGCCGTATCAATGAAGTCCTAGATACCAAGCTTTCAATTGTAGATGGATCTAGAAAAGAAGCTAGCAAAGATTGTCCTTATATCATAGAATTTGATAATGTTTCCTTCAAATACCAGGACTCAGAGCAATATATCCTAAAGGATATAAACTTTAAGGTAAAAAAGGGCGAAAAGATAGCCATAATCGGATCTACTGGATCAGGTAAAAGTACAATCCTAAATCTCTTGATGAGATTTTACGATACAAGCGAGGGATCTATCAAGATAGATGGCCTCGATATCAGAGACTATAAGCTTTCTGACCTCTATAATAAGCTAGGTCCAGTCTTACAGAAATCCTTCCTCTTTAAGGGAGATATCAAATCAAATATTTCCTTCGCAGATGAGTCTTCTGATTTGGACAAAATCAAGAAGGCAGCAGATATTGCTCAAGCGAGCGAATTTATAGAAAAATACGATGATAAATTCGACCACGAGATAGCCCAACTTGGTAAAAACGTCTCAGGAGGACAAAAGCAAAGACTTGCTATAGCAAGAGCCATCTACAAAAACCCTGACATATATCTTTTCGATGACTCCTTCTCTGCCCTAGACTTTAAGACTGATCGTGACTTAAGACATAGATTAAAAGAAGCTTATCCAGAAGCTACAATCCTAGTAGTTGCCCAAAGGGTCGGTTCAATTATGGACTCTGATCAGATAATAGTTCTTGATAATGGAAAGATAGTAGGACTCGGTAAGCACAAGTACCTTCTTCAAACTTGTGAGGTCTACAAGGAAATAGCTAGTTCGCAACTTAGCAAGGAGGAATTAGATGGCTAAGAAAGATTTACAAAAAAATAAAAATTTCAAAAAAACAATGAAAGAGCTGATGGTCTATCTCAAACCTTATGTGCCTTTGATAGTAATCTCTCTTATAGCATCAATTGTAGCGACCATCCTACAAATCATAGGTCCTGACAAGCTTAAGCTTATCACAAACGAGATAAGTGCGGGGCTTCCTCAAATGGTAGAAGGCAAGCCCATAGTTAAGGCAATTGATATGGAAGCTGTAAAGAGTATATCCCTAACTCTTCTAATCTTCTACTTGACCTCTCTCATCCTAAACACAGTCCAATCCTTTATTATGGCAGATGTGACACAAAATATATCGAAGAGCTTTAGGGAGAAAATCTCACAGAAGATAAACAAACTTCCCTTTTCCTACTTCGATACGACAAGTATTGGCGATATCCTATCACGTGTTACAAATGACGTCGATACCATAAGCCAAAGCTTAAATCAAGCTGTAGGAAACCTTCTTACGAGCATAATCATGCTTGTAGGATCTCTCGTAATGATGATAATAAATTCTCCTGCCCTTACCCTTACCACAATCCTAAGCTCTGTCCTAGGCTTCATCTTGATGGCAATAATTATGAAAAAGTCCCAGACCTACTTTAAGGACCAACAAAAAAACCTAGGAGCAATAAACGGACAAATCGAAGAAGTCTACACAGGACACGACGTAGTAAAGGCCTACAATGCGGGCTCTAGGGTTATAGAAGAGTTTGAAGTAACCAACGAAAAGCTTTATACAAGTGCCTGGAAGAGTCAATTCCTATCAGGCCTTATGATGCCAATCATGCAATTTTCAGGAAACTTCTCCTATGTTTGTGTTTGTATAGTAGGAGGCGCCCTTGCCATAGAAGGTAAGATTTCCTTCGGCGTCATAGTTGCCTTTATGATTTATGTAAGACTTTTCACCCAACCTCTCTCCCAAATCGCCCAAGGCTTCAATACCCTCCAAAGGGCTGCCGCAGCAGGAGAAAGAGTATTCGAATTCCTAAATGAAAAGGAAGAAGAAAAAGAAGAGGGCAAAATCTACCTAGATAAGGCCAAGGGCCAAGTCGAGTTTCAAAATGTTAAGTTCGGCTATAGAATTGATCAAACTATAATCAAAGACTTCAGTGTCAAGGTAAATCCAGGAGAGAAAATTGCCATAGTTGGCCCTACTGGAGCTGGTAAGACTACCATAGTCAACCTCTTGATGAGATTCTACGAGATAAACAGCGGAAGAATCCTCCTAGACGGAATCGATACGAGAGATATCACTAGAGTTAATCTCAGGGACCAGTTCTGTATGGTCCTCCAGGACTCCTGGGTCTTTGAAGGAAGTATCAAGGAAAATATTACCTTCGGACAGGAAGATATCGATGATAGCGAAGTCATAGAAGTATGTAAGAAAGTAAATCTCGACCACTTCATAAGAACCCTAGAAGATGGCTATGATACAATCCTTAACGACAAACAAACCCTATCTCAAGGTCAGCTTCAGCTACTAACCATAGCCCGTGCCATGATAAGCAAGGCCCCTATCCTAATACTTGATGAGGCTACAAGTTCTGTCGATACTAGGACAGAGATTATAGTCCAAGACGCCATGGACAAGCTCGCCAAGGGAAGAACATCCTTTGTCATAGCCCACAGACTTTCAACAATCAAAAACGCCGACCTAATCCTCGTTATGAAAGACGGCGATATAGTAGAAAAAGGCAAGCACGGAGACCTACTAGAAAAAGGTGGCTTCTACGCAGATCTTTACCAAGCTCAGTTTGAAAGAGAATAAAAACTTTCAAATAAAGAATCGTCCCCTCATTAGAAATCCTAATGACTAGGGACGATTTTTTATCCAAAATTTCATCCTAGCTTATCTAAGCTAAGCCAGATACCTTTTCGTAAGACTCATATAGTGCTTGTAAAGGCTGGTGAATTTGTTCCTGTGGTTTTTCTTCCAAGGCTTATCCCTGCCGCAGAAGTGAAGAACTACGGTATGATCCATTAGCCAAGCTAGGTCAGCTTGCTTTTTGCTGCGAAGGAGATAAGAAGAATAGTTTCTTGCATCATAATTATATATCAAATCATCTAAAGGATAAATCCTATCCCCGTACATAGCATTAAGGATGTCTTGGTCTGGGAGGAGAAGATTCATGTAATTATCCTCAACAAAGGAGAAAATCTCATCAGGGTCAATCTCCTCTCTCGCTCTTTTGAGATTAATCAAGAGAAGGCCAGAATTATAATAATCAGTGTCAGTTCCTAGGCGAATCCTGTTGACATTGTTGGCCATATCGGTCTTTCCTGTATGACTTGCCGCAGCATAAATGTTATCTGAGATATCAGTCCTAAGAAGATCGTCCAAGGGATTGATAACTAACATATCGGGGTCAAGATATAGGATCTTATCCAAATCTTCCGGCAGAAACTTACCCGCAAGGAGCCTATAATACATCTCCTTTGGATAGCGGTCAGTAACTCTTGCAGTAGAGAAAAGATCATCAGTCGCCCTTATGGGATAAAACTTGTAGGAGAATTTCTTTAGGTCCTCCCCTAAACTCTTAAGCTTCTCTTCTCCTATCCTAGAGTGCAGAAGATAGACATCGAAGACTCTTCCTGGATTGTTTATGTAAATAGAAGTCATAAGGACTTTCATCTGTGGTATATAATTCTCATCTAATGTAAGCAATAAAGCATCAGCCATAACTTTTCCTTTCTATTCATAAAAATTTTTATGTAAGTATAGTTTATTTATACCCAAAACGGCCTTGAGAAGTTATGAAAAAAATAAAGGTTAGATCTCTCGACTACGCTACGCTCGAGATAAGGGAAATATACACCAAGTCTATATCGTGAATATTAGTGTTCATTATGGCCAGAACTATTAGAGAAAAGGGGAATGCGTATATTAACTTTATCGCATCCAATAATGTTCATTATGGCCAGTACCATTAAAGATAAGGAGTATGATAAATTGAACGACTCGGATAGGACTTGAGAAATCTGTTTTCACAGTTCCCTTACTTCGACCGAACGAAGTGAGTGGAGAAGCCTCATACATTAACTATATCAAAGAATAATTGACTATATTTGAGAATATGCTAAACATCAACTACTCCATCTCGAACGAATGTGAGAGATCTACAGTCTGTGATGACATGTAGATCAGAAGGATTAACTTATTTACGAGAATAAATAGATTACAAAAGCTCAAACCAAACATGTCCCGAAGTTCTGTAGACCTCTCGTCGCTTCCCTGTGGAAGCTCTGTCGAGGTGGCGAAACTGATGTACTGAAATAATTATCTTATGAGATGTCTCGACTACGCTCGACATAAGGGAAGTGCCTATCGAAACTTTATCGCATCCAATAACGTTCATTGTGTTCAGGATTATTAGACATGAGGGAGGTAAGAAAACGAAGTTTTCTCTCCTTCCCTTACCTCGACCGAAGCGGAGAGGTCTCACGCATTATTCTTAAGATGCAGATAATTATTTACTTTGAGATAAAACTCGGCAACAACTTCACCATCGCGAACGAATATGAGAGATCTACAGGCTGTGATGACATGTGGATTATTATGTTTAAGCTATTTACGAAATTACATATGTAACAAAAACTCAAACCAAAGATGTCCCGAAGTTCTGTAGACCTCTCATGTAAAGTTCGAGCTGGAGAGTAATGAATTTACCCAAGAGATGTCTCGACTACGCTCGACATAAGGGAGGTAAGAAAACGAAGTTTTCTCTCTTTTTCCCTTGCTTCGACCGAACGTAGTGAGTGGAGAAGTCTCATGATTAACTATATCGTAAAATAATTGCTTATACTTTGAGAATAAGCTAAACAAAAACTACGCCATGTCTACTGGAGTTGTCACAGTGAGTTTAACTAACTGATGAAACTCCTTAATCAAGGCTTTGCGAGTATGAGGTCCTCCAATAGCCGGATAGGCTTGTTACCGAATCCGCAAGCTAGCGTCGAAGGCAAGCCCGTCCAGCTATGAGAGGACAATGTGAGAGATCTTAAGCCTTTGATGACACCTAGATTATGAAGATTGATCTATTCACGAAAATACATAAATAAGAAAACTCAAGCCAAACACGTCCCATAGTTCTGTAGACCTCTCGTCGCTTCCCCGTGGAAGCTCTGTCGAGGAGGCGGAATTGAAATTCCTCGACTACTCACTAACATAAGAAAGGGACTGGCTTAAGCTACCCTTTTCTCTTACAAGGGACGGGGATATTCTTAATAGGAAAAAATCCCCAAGCTCTTTAGGTCAGAGTTTAAGGATTTTTTGATCAATCATATTTTATTTATTAAATTTACCTATCCAAGCATCACATCTAGGACCATCATCACTATAAAGCCTGCTGCAAAGCCTATGGTTCCTATGTTTGTGTGGTCTTCTCCTTCTCCTGTGGCTTCCGGGATTAGCTCTTCGACTACTACGTAGAACATTGCTCCTGCTGCAAAGCTTAAGAGATATGGAAGGATTGGAACCATTATTCCTGATAGGAGGATTGTTAGTACTGCTGCCACTGGTTCCACTGCTCCTGAAAGAATACCGTAGATGAAGGACTTATGTTTGTTTACTCCAACCGCTCTTAGAGGCATGGATATGATTGCACCTTCTGGGAAGTTTTGGATTGCGATCCCTAAGGCTAGTACCAAAGCTGCCGCCATGGTTACTGTGCCGTGGCCGTAGATTGCTCCAGCAAAGCTTACCCCTACTGCCATTCCTTCTGGTATGTTGTGGATTACTACGGCTAGAACCATCATGGTTGTTTTTCTTAGATTTTCGCTTTTAGGTCCTTCTGGTGTGTCTGAGTCGATATGTTGGTGAGGGATAACTGAGTCAAGAAAGAGCAAGAATATTATTCCTACTATAAATCCTATAGCAGCTGGCATCCATGCCATTCTTCCCATTTTATCTTCTACCATATCCATGGCAGGCATTAGGAGGGACCAGATACTTGCTGCAACCATTACTCCCGCCGCAAAACCGGATAGGCCTTTTTGTACTCTTATATTTAATTCATCACGCATTATATAGACACAAGCTGCTCCCAAGCTTGTGCCTATAAATGGGATCATTAATCCTAATATTGCTTGTGCGTCCATATTTCTACTCTTGATCTATTTTCCAAATATCAGCTGCATAGTCTAGGATTGTTCTATCTGAGGAGAAGAATCCAGCATTTGCGATATTTATCAAGCACTTTCTTGACCAGTCTATCTTATCCTTGTAGGCTTCATTTACTCTCTCGTGAGCCTTGGCGTAAGACTTGAAGTCTTTTAGGAGGAAGTAGCTATCTCCTCTTTGGCCATTTTGTGGCTTGATTAGTTCGTTGTAGATATCTAGGAACATGTAAGATTCATTGTCTTTAAATTCTCCACTTACGAGGCTATCGACTACATCCTTGATGTCTGGGTCTTTGGAGTAGTATTCTACCGGATTGTAGCTATCCATTATTTCGTTTAGCTCTTCTACTGTAGCACCGAATCTGAAGTTGTTTTCTTCTCCAGCGTGGTCGAAGATTTCTATATTTGCTCCATCAAGTGTTCCTAGTGTTAGGGCTCCGTTTAGCATGAATTTCATGTTTCCTGTACCACTTGCTTCCTTACCTGCTGTTGAAATTTGCTCTGAGATATCTGCTGCTGGGAAGAGTTTTTCTGCGTAGCTTACCCTGTAGTTTTCTACAAATACTACCTTGATCTTGTCATTTACGTCAGGATCTGCGTTTACTACTCTTGCAACTTCATTAGCAAGTTTGATCATTCCCTTGGCTCTGAAGTATCCTGGGGCCGCTTTTCCTCCGAAGATAAAGGTTGTTGGAGTAAATTCCATGTCAGGATTTTTCTTAAGCTTGTGGTAGAGATAGATAATGTGAAGGACGTTAAGGTGTTGCCTCTTGTATTCGTGGATTCTCTTAATTTGGATATCTAAGATTGATTCTGGGTCAATTTTAACTCCCTCTGTGTCCAAAATATATTTGGCAAGTTGGTTTTTCTTTGTTTGTTTGATATCCCATAGCTCTTCTAAGACTTTTTCATCATCCTTGTATTTTTCGAGTTCCTTAAGTAGGTCTAGCTTGTACTTCCACTCGTCTGTACCAAGCTTATCTGTAATGAAGCTTGAAAGCTCTCTGTTAGCATATACTAGCCATCTTCTTGGGGTTATTCCATTGGTCTTGTTGTTAAACATTTCAGGTCTTAAATTATACCAGTGCTTGAAGGTATCAGCCTTTAGGATTTCAGTGTGAAGAGCTGCCACTCCATTTACGGAAAATCCTACATAGATTGCAAGATTTGCCATGTGGATTTGTTCGAATCTTTCAATTCTGTATGGGTCGATTTGCTCTTCTGAGTAGCCTTTGGCCTTAAATTCACCAACTAGTTTTTCGTTGATTTTTTCGATTATTTCTAGACATCTTGGGTTTACTTCAAGAACTATGTCCTTATCCCATCTTTCTAGGGCTTCTTGAAGGACTGTGTGGTTGGTAAAGGCAAAGACCTTGTTACAAATCTTTAGGGCGTCTTCAAAGAATATTCCATTTTCATCTACCAAGACTCTGATTAGTTCAGGAATAGCCATAATTGGATGGGTGTCGTTAAGTTGGATAACATGATATTTGGCGAAGTTCTTAAACTGTAGGTCTTCTGGGAAGTCTCTTTTGTATTTTTCTACCATATCTTGGATAGAGGCTGAACAGAAGAAGTATTGTTGTTTAAGTCTTAGGACCTTGCCGGCTCTTTGCATATCATTTGGATAGAGTACTCTTGTGATATCTTCCGCACGGTTTTTTTCTGCTACTGCATCGTCGTATTCGTAGTTGTTAAACTTAGCGAAGTCGAACTCTTCGAATGGCTCAGATTGCCATAGTCTTAGGGTGTTTACCCTGCCGTTTTCGAAACCTACTACAGGCATGTCGAATGGAACAGCCTTTACTTGTTGATCTCTAAACCTTACGATTTTGGCATCAGAGTCTACTCTGATTGACCAGCCATCTCCATCCTTAAGCCAGCTGTCTCCTCTTTCTACTTGGAAGCCTTCTTCGATTTTTTGTTTAAAGATTCCTTCCCTATATCTTACACCATAGCCTACAAGATCGATCCCTTGAGTTGCGGCAGAATCCATAAAGCAGGCTGCAAGTCTTCCGAGACCTCCATTACCAAGTGCTGCGTCGTCCTCGTAGTTTTCTATGGCTTCAAAGTCGATTCCAATCTCATCTAGAAGCTCTTTGACCTCGTCATAGATACCTAAGTTAATTAGGTTATTTCCCAAAGATCTTCCTATTAGAAATTCTGCAGATAGGTAGTAGGCCTTTCTCTCGTTTCTTGTACTTCTCTTACACTCTCTCCACTCTTCGTTGATTAATTCTATGATTGAATCGCATAGAGCATTGTATCTATCCTTATCGCTTGTCTCATCGAAGGATTTTAGGGTAATTCTCTGTAAGTTTTCTACGTAATTTTCAATGAATTTATTCTTTTTCAGTTTGTCCATAATCATATCTCCCATATACTTTTGACATTTCTTTTATTCTTTTCGCTAAATTTTCATCATAATCACTGTCTATACTTCTCCACTTCCAGTTGTTGCCAATAGTTGATGGAGAGTTGATCTTGCTTTCATTGCCGAATCCAAAGAAGTCTTGGATCTCAAACATTGCTATGTCAGAAACAGAAGCCATAAGGGCTCTTATAATCTTTTCTAGCTTATTATCATCTTCGTCTAGGCCAAAATACTTATCGATTAGTCCTGTAAGCTCCTCATCTGCCTCATCCAAAAATCCCTTTAGGGTGTCGGAGTCGTGGGTTGAGGAATATACTACAGAATTTCTCTCGTAGTTGTGTGGTAGGTAATTGCTGTCAAACTTTTCACCAAAGGCGAATTGGATGACATTCATACCTGGGAAATTGTAGTGGTTTTTAAGATCATCAACTTCCTTGGTAATGTAACCTAAATCTTCTGCTATAAAGTGAGCGTCTGGATAAGCCTTTATAATCTTATCGAAAAGCTCATAAGGTTTTGCTTCTTCCCACTTACCATATCTTGCATTATCGTCAGTAGCTGGTATTGCATAGTAGGCCTCAAAGCCTCTGAAATGGTCGAGTCTTAGGATATCATAAAGCTTTAAGCATGCACCAATTCTTTTAATCCAGAAGTCATAATTACTTTCTTTAAGCTTATCCCAGTCATAGACAGGATTTCCCCAAAGTTGGCCGTCCTCGGAGTAGGCATCTGGTGGAGCTCCACCTACTATGATTGGTTCTTTAGTCTTTGGATCAAGCTTTAGGATATCTGAGTTGACCCAGGCATCGCATGAGTCAAGCGCCACGTAGATTGGAAGGTCTCCTATAATTTGGATTTCCTTTCTGTTGGCATATTCCTTAAGCTTTTCCCATTGTTTGAAGAACTCATATTGGATGAAGACATAGAAGTCTATGAGCTCTGAGTTTTTCTTCTTAAATTCCTTTAGGGCCTTCTTGTCCCTATTTTTTAGATCATCGTCCCACTCTAGCCAGCTTACATCGAACTTTTCTCTCTTGATAGCCATAAAGAGGGCGTAGTCTTCTACCCAGTCCTTTTCCTTGTTTCTAAATTCCTTAAGCTCTTCATTCTTAAGCTCTTTTGCCTTATCGAAGGCCTTTTCTAAGATTCTGTAGCGAAGATTGTATTGGATGCCGTAGTCGACATATCTTTCATTGTCCCCAAAGTTTAGATTATCAAGCTCTTCTCTTTCCAAAAGACCATCTTCAATCAGCATATCCAAGTCAATAAAGTAAGGATTGCCAGCGAAGGATGAGAATGATTGGTAGGGGCTGTCCCCATAAGAGGTCTGTCCTAAGGGTAGGATTTGCCAGTATTTGATGGCAGCATCTGATAAAAAATCGACCACCTCATAGGCCTTCTTACCGAAAGTTCCTATTCCATAATTTGATGGTATGGAGAAAATAGGAAGGATAACCCCATTTCCCCTTGCTAATCTTTCTTGTTTTTGCATTATCTCTCCTTAAAATAAATTAAACCAGTATAAGTTCTAAATTGTCTTTCAAAATCTTCTAGGATAAATCTGTAGACCCTCCCCCAACTAGAAACGACTATCTCATGCTTATCACCGACTCTGTTAAGCTCAGTGATGCATACTCCGTGATGCTTCATGACCTTAATATCATTTGATAGCCAGTTAATAATTATGGGTGGACTATCTTTCTCTAGGGCTTCTTCGATAAAGGCGATTTTCTTTTTTAGGGGTCTTTTGTTAACCATAGTCTCTGTAAGGGTCTTGGATTCTAGCTTAATCCCAAAATCCTCCCTCACCCTATCAAGCCTCCTATCTAGGCTCTTTGCAGTAGGAACTCCATTGGCCCAAGGTCTTAGGCTCCTAAAGAAATAGTAGTGGTATTCGTTGTATAGGTCCATGGGAATCTCTCTTTTCCTATGAAATAGATAAAAATAAACATTAGTCATAGCCGTTACAACACAGGACCTGTCTCTGTAGAATTTCGTTACGTTTTTTCTCTCAAGCAAATTCTGGAAACCTCCGTAATAGGTCCTATCCCCGTCTATGACAGGGACAAATTCGCCGTAGGCTGATCTACTTAGCTTCATGACTATCTATATCCTCCATGGTGTATTTCTCATTCTTCTTTTCTTCGATCATTTTGTCTGTAACATTTTTATCCTTAAGCCTATTATCAATAAACTCGTGAAAGAGTGTATATATAATAGATGCTACAGGAATACCGACAAGCATACCCCAAACACCAAAGAGCGATCCACCAATTGTAATAGCTACAAGGACCCAAACCGCAGGAAGTCCTATCTTCTCCCCTGCTATGGCTGGATAGATAATATTTTCCTGGATTTGTTGGACTATCACGTCATAGATTAGGAAAATTAAAGCCTTGATTGGACTTTCCAAAAATATAATAACTGCAGATAGACCAGCTCCTACTATAGGACCAAAAATTGGAATCAAATCTGACACTCCAACAAAAAGCGAGATGACCCCAGCGTTGGGGATGCCCATAATAAACATTCCTACAAAGGTTAGAGCAGAAAGAGTAACCACTGCTATAAGTCTTGAGAAAATATAATCCTTGAAGGTGTTATAGGATAGGGATAGGACCTTGTTTAGATAATCTGCCCTCTTTTCACTCATCAAAGCGTAAATAATCCTCGTTCCATTTGTCTTAAGCATATCCTTATATATTAGGACAAAGATAGAAAAGACAATGATCGTAAAGACCGCAATCAAGGAAGAACTTACTGAATTAAGGACTCCTGTAGTCAAACTAAAGAGATTAGTCTTCTTGTCTGTGATAAAATTCATTACAGCATTTCTCACCTCATACCAGCCGAAAGAGTTCACATATTCATAGAACTTGTCTGCATAAGGCCTTGTGATAGAGTGACTGTTTAAAGTCTCGTAAGTTTCTCTAACAAACTCAGGCCATCTATTGAAGAAGGATAAGATAACCGTAACAATCCTTGGAATAAGAATATTTAAAAACAAAATCAAGAAACATACTATAAGTAGCCATGATACAAATAAAGATAAGGCACTTATCCTTTTCCTATACTTCTTATCTGGAAAGTTTGCCCTAAGTTTTCTCTCAAAATAGTTCATAGGAATACTCACTAGATAAGCAATCATCCCCCCTATGATAAAGGGTTGGAAGACTCCAACTACTCTACCGAGGCCATCTCTGATAACTGGAAAATACCAGAAGGCAAAAAATAATATAATTCCATAACAAATAACCTTTAATAAATCTCTAGATTTTTTATCTAGCTTTTCCATATATACCTCCATTACTATCGCATAAGTATATTTTACCACAATTAGAAGGAATATGGCGATTAATAAAAAATTGCTCAATTGCACAATTTATAATAAACTAAGAGGAGAGGTGAAATATGAAAACTTGTTATATAATTGGAGGAGGAAGCTTCGATGGCTTCTTCGACGAAATAAAAAAAGATGACCTAGTCCTTGCAGCTGATAGGGGCTATAAACTTGCTAAATCAGAAAATATCAAGGTCGACTACATCATAGGAGACTTTGACTCATCCAAAAGACCAGAAGACGATCACGTAATCGCCCTAAATCCAGTGAAAGACTTTACGGATACCGTTGCTGCGATAGAATTTGCCAGGGAAAAAGGCTATAAGAAAATCATAATCTACGGAGGGCTGGGAGGAAGAGAAAGCCACACCATATCAAACATCCGCACCATCTTCCACTACAAAAAACAAGGGGTTGATATAAAACTAAAATCGAGATCTAAGGAAATATTTGTAGTAGACGATAAATTCACATATACTTATGATAACCATGACTTCTACGTATCGATATTCTCTCTAAGTGATAAGACCAGACTTACCATAGAGGGCCTCTACTACGAACTAGAAGACTACAAGATGAAAATCGACGATGCCCTAGGAGTATCAAACGAAACAAAAAATGAAGATTTTGAAATAGAGGTAAAAGACGGGGCTGTAGTTGTGGTATTTGAGGATAAGGATTGCTAGGAAAATAAAGCCCAAGCCTTATGTAAATATCTCCTTATCTTAAGCAAAGCGAAGCGTAGTCGAGAAATCTCAAATTCGCCAGCTCGACAGAGCTTCCACAGGGATGCCACGAGAGCTCTACAGAACCTTGGGACATGCTTGGATTAAGCTTCTGTCATCTATGTATTTTCATTAATAACTTAATCTTTATAATCTACATGTCATCATAGACTGTAGATCTCTCACATTGTCCTCTCATAGCCAGACGGGCTTACTTTCGACGGTAGCTTGCGGGCTCAGGTCAAAGACCTTCACCTCGCCAAGCCTCGATTTTGAACCCTTCGGGTTCTTGGAACTTATTTTTCAAATAAGTCCCACTAATTCGATTTTTTCAAAATCGAAGCCCGACCGCCCGGCACAGTTTCATCAGTTCGTTAAACTCACTGTGACAACTCCATTCGAGATGGCGCTAATTGTGTAAATTACTATAATTCAAAGTTTTTAATTACTTGCACTTTTAATATAAGGCGTGAGACTTCTCCACTTCGGTCGAAGCAAGGGAAAGAGAGAGAAAACTTTGTTTTCTTTCCCCTTATGTCGAGCGTAGTCGAGACATCTCTGGAAAAATTCCTTACTCGCCACCTCGAACTTTACGTGAGAGGTCTACAGAACCTTGGTACATGTTTGGTTTAAGTTTTTCTTATCTATGTATTTTCCTAAATAACTTAATCTTCATAATCTCCATGTCATTATAGACTGTAGATCTCTCACATTCGTTCGAGACGGCGTAGTTTTTGTTTAGATTATTTTCAAAGTATAGGCAATTATTTTACGATATAGTTAATCATGAGATTTCTCCACAAGGTCGAAATAAGGGATATGTGGAAAAAAGATTTCATCAGCCCTACCCATGACTTGAAGGCCCCTGCACACCCTTATATCGAGCGGAGCGAAGCGGAGTCGAGATATCTCATTGGATTTCATCGATTAACTTATCTTCTTATTTAATCTTTTCCTCATCCAAACTTTCTAGGTAATCGATAAGTTTTGGGAGGATTTTCTCTATTGTTCCATCATCGAAGGGGCTTTCTAGGCCTACTTCTCTTAGGGCCTCCTTGGTAGGAAGCTTAGCACTTATCTTACATAATTTAATATAGGAATCCCAGGCCTTTTCGTGATCTTTCATGTCCATAAGGAAATATTGGAAGGCGTTTATCTGGGCTATGGTGTAGTCGATATAGTAGAAGGGATCTGTATAAAGATGGAGCTGCCTTTGCCATCTGCCTCCATTTTCCAAATACTCATTGCCATCATAATCTAGGCGAGGGAGATATTTTTTCTCGATTTCTCTATATTTTGCCCTTCTCTCTTCTGGGCTCGCAGATGGATTTTCGTAGACATATTCTTGAAATTCATCAATGCTTGCCCCATAAGGGATAAACTTTAAGGCTGAAGCTATATGGTCGTAGTAGTATTTTTCACTATCATCCCCAAAGAACTTCTCCATCCAAGGATGAGTGAAAAACTCCATGCTCATAGAGTGGGTCTCTGCTATCTCCATTGTTAGGTCGTTATTCTCACTAGGATACATATCTCTTGTAAGATAGCCCTGGAAGGCGTGGCCCGCCTCGTGAGTTAGGACATCCACATCCCCACTTGTGCCATTAAAGTTTGAGAAGATAAAAGGCATCTGTGTGACTGGAAGACTTGTCATATAGCCACCTGGAGCCTTTCCATCTTTGGTAGTTAGATCCATCATGCCCTTATCAATCATAGCCTCAAAAAACTCGCCCGTCTTATCAGAAAGTTCCTTATACATCTCCAGGGCCTTTTCTACTAGGACGGCCTCATCCCCAATAGGCTTTGGATTTCCTGAAAGAAAGCTTAAAGGAAGATCGTAGTATTTCATATCCTCTATGCCTATCCTTTGAGCCTGGTCGGCGTAGATTTTCTGACTTAAAGGAACTATGTACTCTACAATTTGATCTCTGTATTTTCTTGCATCTTCGCTATCCCAATCGAGCCTTCCCATAAGCTTATAGGCTACAGGAGTGTAGGTATCAAAACCTAGCTTATTTGCAATTTTAGTCCTAATCTTAACCAAATCATCATAAATCCTATCAAGACTTTCCATATTAGTGGCAAACCAGCCATTAAGATCCTCAAAGGCTTCCTTTCGTGTGTCCCTATCCCTATCCTGGCTTATGGCAAGAAGGCCAGATATATTTTTAATTTCTCCCCTAAATTCAATCTCAGCCCCGCCGGTTAATTTATAATATTCATTGACAAGCTTTGACTCAGCTACCCTATCTTTCATTATAGAAGGATCGAAAATGTCTTCCTGGAGCTTATCTCTCATAGTAATGGTCTTGCCATATTTTTCTTCGAAGTTAGACCTAAACTTACTTTCTAGCCTAATAGTCCCGAGCCTATGCTTTAGCTCATCAAAACGTGGCATATTTTCATAGAATATCTTAAGCTCACCATCATAGAAATCGTCCTTGATATCGATAGAATTTCTGATAATTACGATATTATAAAGTTCATCTATATTAAGGAAAGAATCTTCTATCTTATTGTGTATCTTAAATATGTGCTCATTATCCTTTGATATAATAAGCTTATCTAGAATGAAAGAAATCTCTCCCTCAAGC